>JBDQOY010000315.1:0-5228 GCA_040260935.1 Pirellulales bacterium | reverse complement strand
TCAACGAAGAGATCAATCTGCTTGCCACACGAGGATGCAACATCCCGGACGATTCGTGGAAATTTGCTGAAGAGTTGATCGATCGGAGCCATGCGGGTCTTCATGGCCACTTCCTGCAGTTCGCCGGTGACGGAGTGAATCCGATTGATGGCGTTTGCGAGGACTGGATCAGCGACTGGAGCGGTGCGGAGTTGGTTCCGCGCCAGGACCAGTTCGCCAACAAGATCGACAATGCTGTCGAGTAAGCCAACATCGACGCGGATGGTCGAGTCGAGTGCCGTGGGTGTCCGAGGCTGGGGAAGAGCCAGCTCTACGGAAGTCTCGGGTTTTTTACTCAGGCTGAGATCAGGCTCTGGCGTTGGTGTGGCGACGGATGGTGAATCATCATCGGCTCTTGTGCCTGTGGGCTCTGCCGCATGAGTGAGGTTTGGTGGCGTCGCCTTGTCTGCGGCAAGCAGCGCTGCCTGGGCGGTGGAAGATTCTGTTTGGATGTCCGGGTGAGCGGACTGCCCGGCATCATTGCCGAGAGTGGATGTGCCTGCGGCGGCAACTTCCAACTCGAGGGAGAGTTCCGTCAAGACGGCGTCACCTTCGCTGCCGGTTGTTTCAATGGCACGAAGAATTGCACGAATGGCATCAACGAGTTTCAGCAGAAGTGAGGCGAGCGAATCGTTGAAAGCAAGGTGCCCATCCCGGAGTCGTCCGAGCAGGTGTTCGCCGTGGTGGGTGAGGCTGCTGAGTTTGGTGAACCCGAAGAATCCGCAGGTTCCCTTGATGGTGTGAACCGTGCGAAAGATGCTGGCCAGACGCTCAGGATTCTGTGGGTCTGCTTCCAGCGCAAGCAGATCTTGATCGAGTTGGTCGAGATTTTCGGCCGCTTCAATGAGAAATTCAGCGATGAATTCTTGGTTTTCTGCCATGACGGAAGGTGGCTTGATGAGCTTGTGCGACCCAAGACGGCGTGCCTAGGACGAACCCTCAAGGGATTCCTATTCAACCGTACCCTCCGAGAAGGAACTTTTTGCGCAGAACGGCAAATTTCCGCAGATTACAGGGTCGCCCAAGCGTTACGCCCCGTGCAAGTGGCAGAACCGTCACGGCAAGCCCCAGCTGCCTAGAGCAGCCGGGCCCGCCTCAGGACGATGGTCAGCGTGACGGTGATGATGGCCGAGACGACCCAGAACATGGCGTAGCTGTGTTGCCACTCAAGCTCCGGCATCACCTCGAAGTTCATGCCGTAAACGCCGCAGAGAAAAGTCAGCGGCAAGAAAATGGTGCTGACAACCGCAAGCCGGTTCATGGTCAGGTTGGTGCGGTGGGTCATGACCGTGAGCGAGAAGTTCATCGCACTTTCGAGAATTTCCCGGTTGGCGGTGATGTCGGCCAGCAGTCGCTCCAGCGTGTCGATCATCTTGCTGAGAAAGTCGAGTGTCGCCTCGCTGACAAGGGTGGTCTTACGGGCAACAAGTTCTTCGAGCACCCGCCGGGCCGGCAGCACGCGTTTGCGGAGGGCCAGCAGACGACTGGAGACATCGGCGAGCCGGGTGAGTGTGGCCTCGTCGGCGGATTGGCGAAGGGCCAGCCGAATGGTTTCGACCTCTTCGTCAAGCCGGCTCTGCACGGTGAGGAACTGATCGATCTGCTTGTCCCAGAACTCATAGATCAGAAAACTCGGGGTTGCAGCATGCCGCTCAAAGTCGCTGATGTAATCCCGCCGGACGGCGTCCAGCACCCCCGATGGTCCGTGCCGGAAGGTCGCCAGCAGGCCGTCAGTGATCACGATATCAAGGTATTCGCTGAGCAGTTTATGGTCCGTTTCCCGGGCACCAACCAGCCGAATGTGAATGGCGTCGTCGGTGCGTTGCAGCGATGAGACCGTGTGACTGTCATCGGCTGCCTGGCAGCAGCCGGCGGCAAGGAGGTCTGCAACCGGGGCCTGGCTGATGAGAGTCGCAGGCACGCTGCTCCGCAGGTCCTCGCGAAGAGCAGCACTCAGATCGACATCAAGCCAGACGAAGCGGCCCGCGGCTCGTGCGGCAGGAATGGCTTCAAGATCAAGCCTGCCCCGGCTGCGGTCACGAAAGTCGAGGAACTCAGCTGAAACAGCGTGGTGTGTAGGCATGGTGTGGCGGGCAGGTTCAGTGGCGGTGGCCATCGGCGGCGCATTCGGGGTTAAGGAGGCGGGAGGCGAACGTCCAAAATCCTCAAGGGGTGATTACCATGATACCGGCACACACCCCAAGGTTAATCTGGGAAGGCTGGGGAGGAGGGGCTCGGCAAACTGCTGTCCCTGTGCTGGCAGGCTGGTCTCTATGCTCTGCAACCCTCGTGGGGGCTGGTCCGCAGGGCGGGCGGCCCTCAGGAGACCGGTTTGTCTCCCTTGCATCCAGTCATGCCGATCACCACACCTCAACAGCAGCGATCAGGCCGCGTGCATGCACCCGCTCACCACTCGGCAGCGGTGTTGCTGCGGGGGAACTTCGCGCACGTCGATGAAGAGCAGTGGGCTGGCTACAACGCTCTGATTTTGCTTGTCAGCCTGATTGCCATCGGCATGTTGGCCGTGGGCGTCGTGATTGAGTTGACCCCGTCGGCTCGATCGCTGCTTGCCTACGCGGACCTGACGGTTTGCGTGGTCTTTCAGATCGACTTCGTCATCAGCCTGATTCGGGCTCAGAACCGTTGGCGGTATCTTGTCACCTGGGGGTGGGTCGATCTGCTCTCCTCAATCCCCGTGTTCGACGCGATGCGGTGGGGGCGAGCCGCCCGCGTGGTGCGAATCCTGCGGGTGATTCGTGGTATCAAGGCGACCCGGTTTCTCGCCTCGCTTGTGTTTCAGAATCGGGCGAGGAATGCCCTCTTGGGGGGCAGTTTTGTTGCCGTTGTTGTGGTCTTTCTGAGCAGTTTTGCGATTCTGCATTTCGAAGGAGCGGCCGAGGGCAACATTCGCTCAGCCGAGGATGCTGTCTGGTGGGCCATCTGCACCGTCACCACCGTTGGTTATGGCGATCTCTATCCAACCAGTTGGGAAGGTCGGATTGTTGCCTTCATGCTGATGGTGACCGGTGCTAGTTCATTCGGGGCGCTCTCTGGTCTGATTGCCAGCAGTTTCCTGCACAACGAGGATGACCATCAGGATGAACTTCGCGACCTCACGGCTGAGGTGGCAACGCTTCGGCATCTGCTGGAGGCCAGGGGGCTGACAGGGCCCGACCCGCAGCCGATTGAGTCGCGAGGAACGGAGGATCTCAGCGGTCAGCGTCAGGCTGCCTGAACGCTGGCCGTGCGGCGGCAAGCCGAGCCGGCTGACCGCCATGGTGCGAGTCGTGAAGCTGTCCCAAGGCGGTGTAGAGGTCGGGCTGGCGGGCGAGCCCAAGCAGTGAGTGGGCCGCGACGTACGCGATCGAGATCTCGAGCAGGCAGGTGTAGGTGCCCGTGATTTCGACGGCCATGATGGTGGCTGTCAGGGGGGTGCGAAACAGCGCCCCGATGCTGGCGGCCATGCCAGCGACGAGGCAGACGGCGTGGAAATCAGCGTCCACAGGCCCCACGGCCAGGCTGTATGCCTGGGAGAAGATCTGACCGGCAAGCACGCCAAACAAAAGGGCAGGAACGATCAGTCCGCCAGGGGCTCCGGTTGAATAGCTGATGGCAGTCAGGGGAATGCGGGCTGCCAACGCAAGGGTGGCGATGGCCAAGGGCATCGTGTTTTCGATCGAGGCTTCGAAGAGGGAGTGTCCGATGCCAAGCAGCTCTGGCTTCCAGAGCAGAATCACACCAAGCAGGCAGCCCCAGATGCCAGTTGCCGTGACGGCCCCACCACGGTGGTCGGCAAACTGCTGAAACCGCTTTGCGGCAACCAGCAGGAACATCTGGAAGCCAAGGGCAACGGCCCCGGCCCAGAGGCCAACGAGTGCGAATATGGGGAGGTCCTGCCAGTCCCGAAAGCCATCGAGCAGAATCGGAAGTTCCAGAATCGGGCCGTGGAACAGTCGGCAGACCCAATCGGCGATGGCGCAGGCCAGAATGGTCTCAAAGCAATTGTGGGCGTGGAATGGTTGCTTGAGCAATTCAAACGAAAAGACCACCCCCGAGAGCGGTGCATTGAACGCCGCTGCCAGTCCGGCTGCCGCACCCAATTCCACTGCCCGCCGACGGTAATAGACCAGCCGCGGTCCATACTGCCGCAATGCGATGGCCGACATCGCACCAATCTGAACGCTCGGACCTTCCCGGCCCAGGGGCATCCCAGAGGAGAGGGCACAGAAGCCACCGAGAAACTTGACCCAGAGAATTCGCAGGGCCCGTCGTCCGTTGACCGTGCGGGGTGACTCGAGAACAGCGGCGATGCCACTCCCCTCAGCTTCGATCGCGTAGCGATGGACA
Source organism: Pirellulales bacterium (assembly GCA_040260935.1). GTDB lineage: Bacteria > Planctomycetota > Planctomycetia > Pirellulales > UBA1268 > UBA1268. The sequence goes on along the minus strand of JBDQOY010000315.1, from coordinate 842 downwards.
AGAAAGACAGCAGCTGCCGCCAGGCAGCCGCAGGCGGCCACCACACCGGCTTGGGCGAGAAGCCCGTGGCCTGTTGCCAAGACGGCCAGTTCGGCCCGAGTTTCCTCGGCCAGATTCATCACTGCGTGAAAAGCCACTGCGAACAGGCCGGCCACGGCCCCAATGATGATTGTGCCCAGCTGTTCTCGAACAGGTGGGACATCATTATCAGCGGGGCGTGGGTAGGAGGCCATGAGCGGAGCAAGCGGTGCTGAAGACGCGGCGGGAGGAGAACGCCAGAGTCTATCGCAGATGCCCGACTGGTGCGGTGCTGGCAGCCATATGACGCCGGGCGGCTGGTATGCTGCTCTGCATGAACACCCGCTGGCTCCTGCCCATTGTTCCGGCCGCGCTGCTGTTGCATGCGTTCGGTGCCGATCCACGGGCCGTGTTTCTCACCTCACTGCTGGCGATTGTCCCCTTGGTCGAGGTGATGGGGTCCGCAACCGAGCGACTGTCGGCGCGCCTCGGCTCCGTGATTGGTGGGCTGCTCAACTCCACGCTCAGCAACGCCCCGGAATTGATCATTGGGGTGGTGGCCCTCCACAACGGGCTGGGGCGGGTGGTGAAGGCCTCGCTCACCGGTTCCATCATGGTGAATCTGCTGGTCGGCCTGGGGGCGGCCTTGGTGGTGGGGGGACTGAAATTTGGTCCCCGCACCTTTGATCGTCGCCGCTTACGAGCAGGCCACCGCCCTGCCCTCGGGCGCGACCCTGGACATTCCCCTCGACCTGCTCTTCTTCTCCTTCCAGCAGCCCGGCTTCGTGGGGTTGATCGGCGCCGGCGGCACGAGCAGCGTCGAT
>JBDQOY010000314.1:0-3123 GCA_040260935.1 Pirellulales bacterium | reverse complement strand
CCTCTGCCCTGCTCTGCTCGACCGCCTTTGCTCACTGCCAGGTTCCCTGCGGAATCTATGGCGACCAGCTGCGGTTCGAAAAACTGCTCGAAGACACCGCCACGATCGCCAAGGCACAGGGGCAGATCGAAGAACTGACGGCGGCTGGCCTGACCGGGCAGACCGCGAATCAACTGGGCCGCTGGATCATGACCAAGGACGACCATGCCGCCACCATCCAGGCGACCATCGCCGACTATTTCCTGGCCCAGCGGATCAAAAGTACCTCGGACCGCTATGTCGACCAGCTCAAGGCGGCCCACGCCGTGACGGTTGCGGCCATGAAGTGCAAGCAATCGACTGACGCCGCGACTGCAGAAAGCCTGAAGGCTGCGATTCTTGATCTCTACCGAGCTTACGAGGGAAAAGAACCCGACTTTGACTGAGGTCCGCCCTCTTGGATCGGGCCACACCTGACGATTGCGTAGGATACCGAGCACTTCCCGGCGGCGAGAGCCAGCCGCCGGGAAGTCTTCTCCAGAGCAAAGGAGAACCGCGTGGGAGACACCACTCCGCTTGCCCTCACCCTCACCGCTGGCGGTATGGCCGTGTTGATCGCGGCCGCCTTCGGCGTTCTGGCGGCAGGCCTGCTCACACTGGCCTACAACCGTCTGATACGCCGGGCCAATCTCGTCCGTGAAGGCTCCAGCAGCATCGACGTGCAGCTCAAGCGGCGGCACGAACTCGTGCCGAATCTCGTTGCCTGCGTCCGCGGCTACGCTGACTTTGAACAGGAGGTGCTGGAAGGCATCACCCGGGCCCGCTCCGCCGCCGACACGGCCAGCAGCATGGCTGAAGTTGCCTCGCAGGAGAACCGGCTCACCGGCGGGCTGAAATCCCTGTTTGCCCTGGCCGAGGCCTACCCAGACCTGAAGGCCAATGCGAACTTCTCGCAACTGTCTGCCCAACTCGTCGACATTGAAGATGCCCTGCAGTATGCCCGGCGGTACTACAACGGGGCCGTGCGCGACTTCAACATCGCTGTCGAATCCTTTCCCTCCAATTTGGTAGCCAGCTGGTTCGGCTTTCGGGCTGCCGAGTATTTCGAGGTCGAGACACTCGCCGAACGCAGAACGCCGCAGGTTTCATTGGAGACCTCCCCATGAACACCCCGTACCAGGCCCCGCGGATCTGTCTTACTGGTCACTGGCTGGCGGTGCTCGCCGCAGTCCTGGGCCTCGCGACCCCAGCCACCGCCAGCGAACGAATCTTGTCGTTCACCAGTGATGTCGTCGTCACTGAAGACGGGCAGCTCCAAGTCACGGAAACCATCACCGTCAATGCAGAAGGCGACACAATCAAGCGGGGCATCTATCGAGACATACCTGTGCGGTACGGCGGTGACAACTTCTTGGGGCTGAAGCGATTCATTCCCTTCACAATCGCTGGCATCGAGTACGACGGCAAGCCGGCGGCCTACCATGTCGACGGCAAGGGTGATTTTCACCGGATTTACATCGGCCAGAAGAACGTCACGATTCCACGGGGCACGCACACCTATGTCATCCGCTACAGCACCCGGCAACTGCGATCCTTCGCCGACCACGACGAGGTGTACTGGAATGCCACCGGCCACGCCTGGGCCTTTCCGATCGACAAGGCTGTTGCCACCGTCACCCTGCCGGCCACCGTGCCGCTCGGCCAGATCGATCCTGAAGGCTATGTGGGCAGGCTGCATTCGCAGAACCAGCAGGACTTGACCGCAGAAGTCGATCTGAACCAGCAGCAGGTGGTGTACCAGACCACCCGGGCGCTGAAGGCAGGTGAGGGGCTGACGATCGTGGCCCAGTTTCCGCCGGGCTTCATCAGCCAGCAATCGACAGCGGCCCAACTCTGGAGCGACCCGTTTCTGCGGTGGGGTGGTGCCGGGCTGGCTGTCGTTGTCGGCTACTTTCTGATTGCCTGGTTCCTGGTTGGCCGCGATCCGCCAACCGGCGTGATTCTCCCACGGTACGAGCCGCCGGACGGGCTGAGCCCCGCGGCCTGCCGGTTCATCTCCCGCATGGGCTATGACAAAGAATGCTTCTCGGTGGCGATCCTCTCCCTGGCGACCCAGGGGGCCCTGGCAATCCGCGAGGACGATGGTGACTATGTCCTGGAAAAGACGGGAACGCCAGCCGACACCGCCTCTCCCGGCGAGCAGAAGGTGTTTGCAACGTTGCTCAACGGTAAGACCACACTCGCGGTCGACAAGAAACACCACACCCGGTTTTCCAAGGCGATTGACCTGCTTCGCAAGAGTCTCGTCAAGGAGTTTAAGGGCTCTCAATTCCGCCCGAACCGGCTCTGGTTTTTCACTGGCGTCCTCATCGCCATCGCGGCCCTGCTTGGCTCGGTCTTCCTGGCAGGTGGGCTCGCCATCTCGGGGGAGGTGGGGTTCATGACGCTCTGGCTGACCTTCTGGTCGGTGGGCGTTGTCGCACTGCTCCACATGGTGATTTCAGCCTGGCGGTCATTCTTCACCAGTGGCACGGCTCTCAGCCGACTGGCTGGGGCAGGCAGTGCCATTTTCATCACGCTCTTTGCTGTGCCCTTTGTCGGAGCCGAACTCTTCGTGCTCGGCTGGCTGGCCAGTCTGACCTCGCTCTGGCTGATCCCGCTGATCCTGGGGGCGGTGACCACGGTTGCCGTGTTCCATGAACTGCTCAAGGCTCCGACCATCACCGGTCGCTCACTCATGGACAAGATCGCTGGTCTGCGGATGTATCTGGCCACCGCCGAGCAGGACCGGCTTGATGCACTCACCCGCCAGGCATTTGAGCAACCGCGCGGTGGGCCGGAGCCCCGGAGCCTGGAACTGTTTGAGCGGTTTCTCCCCTATGCGGTCGCCCTCGACGTTGCCAACCAGTGGGCCGAACAATTCAAGGATCTGATTGAGGCCGCCAGCATCGACCCCACCTCCCACCAGCAAACCGGCTATCATCCTGCCTGGTTCCACGGCAACGCCTGGTCAGCCGCCAGCATCGGCGCCGCAGCCGCTGGCCTTGGTACGGCGATGACATCCGCCGTGGCAGCCGCCGCAACCAGCCCTTCGTCCTCCAGTGGTGGTGGCGGTGGTGGCTCTTCCGGCGGCGGCGGCGGTGG
>JBDQOY010000313.1:0-3686 GCA_040260935.1 Pirellulales bacterium | reverse complement strand
GGGCGGCAACCAGGGCGGCAACCAGGGCGGCAACCAGGGTGGCAATCAGGGCGGTGGCGGTATGATGGGCGGAGGTATGTTCTGAGTGACGGCCACGCCGCAATTCGGAGTCATTCTCGCCGCTGCCGGGAAAAGCAGTCGCTTTGATGACGCCCACTACAAAAAACCCTTTGCCCCGCTGGCGGGCCGAGCAGTTTGGCTGCATGCCGCTGAGAAATTCCTGGACCGGCCTGACGTTCGCCAAGTGGTGATTGTTGTCGCCCCGGAAGACCGTGAGGGCTTCCTCGAAAAATTTGGGGCCAACCTGGCTTTCATGGGTGTCACCCTCGCCACCGGTGGTGCCCAGCGGGCCGACTCCGTGCGAAATGGGCTCGCCGCGCTCGACGAGGGCATTGACTTTGTGGCCGTTCACGATGCCGCTCGCCCCTGCCTGGCCAATGCCTGGATCGACGAGGTGTTCGCGAAGGCAGCAGCAACAGGTGCCGCCATGCTGGCGACTCCCATCGTCGGCACGGTCAAACGCGTTGACGCCAACCAGCAGATCGTCGAGACCGTTGATCGGACCGGGCTCTGGGAGGCCCAGACGCCGCAGGTCTTTGCCCGCGACCTGCTCGCTCGTGCCTTTGCAGCTGACACCAGGAGTACCGCCACCGATGAGGCGCAGCTGGTCGAGGCAACCGGCCACCCGGTCACGGTCGTGCCGGGGTCACCGATGAATCTGAAAATTACGTCCAAGGCTGATCTCAAACTCGCAGAGCAGGTGCTCAAGGTGCTGCCCAAGCCTGGTCTCACCGGCCCGGCTCATCCATTCGCCAATGACGACCTTTGGCGGTAATCGCCAGCGTTCATTTGCAGTTCTTTCAACTACTCAACAATGCCGCACGACCTGATCAACGACTTCACCGCCCGTGGCCTCATTCATCAGAGCACCGATGCGGCTGCCCTGCAGGCCTGGCTATCCACCCCGGGCCGAAGGGTGTACGCCGGATTTGATCCGACGGCTGACAGCCTGCATGTGGGGCACCTCGTGGCCATCATGCTGCTGCGGCGGGTAGCGGCGGCGGGGCATGAGCCGATTGCCCTGATCGGTGGTGCCACCGGTATGATTGGTGATCCGAGCGGCCGTAGCGAAGAACGCAACCTGCTTTCCGCCGAAACCTTGGCTGCCAACATTGCGGCGGTCGATGCCCAGATTCGCCGTCTGCTCGAATCAGCCGGCCAACCGGTACATGTCGTCAACAACGCCGACTGGATGCAAAGCGTTGGCTATCTCGAGTTTCTCCGCGATGTGGGCAAGCACGTCCCCCTGTCGCAGATGCTCGCCAAGGACTCCGTCAAGAGCCGCCTCGACCGCGACGGAGGCCTCTCCTATACCGAATTCAGCTACATGCTGCTGCAGGCCTGGGACTTTGTCCACCTGGCCGATCGTCACGACTGCCGTGTACAGATTGGCGGCAGTGACCAGTGGGGGAACATCACTGCCGGAATCGAACTGGGACGCCGCCTCCGGTCCCTCGACCTCCATGGCATTACCTGCCCGCTGCTGACCAAGGCCGACGGAACCAAGATGGGAAAAACAGCCAGCGGCGCCATTTGGCTCGATCCGGCCCGCACCAGCCCCTACCGCTTCTATCAGTACTGGATCAATCTCGACGACGACGATGCCGGTCGCTGCGTCTTGCGATTGACTGAACTGCCGCTGGAAGACTGCCGCGAACTGGCCGAGGAACAGGCTGCCAATCCGGGCGGCCGGGCCACCCAGCGACGGCTGGCGGAAGAACTCACCCACCTGGTCCATGGCCCAAGCGGGCTGCAGGCCGCCCAGCAGGCGACGGCGGTCTTGTTCGGCGCGTCGCTTGAAAGCCTTGACGACGCGATGCTTGCCGACATTTTCGCCGACGTGCCAAGCCATGACTTCTCCGCCCAGCAACTCGATGGAGAAGGCCTTCCGCTGACCGAGGCACTCGCCGCCACTAGCCTCTCGCCCAGTCGCTCAGCGGCCCGCCGCACCATTGAGCAAGGGGGCGCCTACATCAACAACGCCCGGATCACTGACAGTAGCTACCGGATCACCCGAAGCGACCTGGCTGGCCGCCAGCTACTCGTTCTCCGGTCCGGGAAGAAGTCCTACGCAGTTGCGCGATTTCCAGAGACTCAGCCCTGACGGCAGCCAGCAGACCTCCAACCCCAGCGAGTTAAATGGCGTTTCACCTCCTCCCTCCGGCATTCGCTCACGGGATTGCTGGCCGCAACATCGGGCCTCTGGCAACGGTTCTGTTCAGCGTGGTGGCAGCGTCCTGCCACGCCGCAGGCCAGACTCCCCATGATCGCCAGGAGCCGCCCGCTCCCCATCAGCAGGTTTCGCTGAAAGACCGCCTGGTCACCGGACTCCGAGCTACCCGCCAGGATGACATCGCCTACTGCGAACGGGTTGCGGAGGCGACTCGCACCGGCAGCCTCCCGGCCAAACTTGTCGACTCAACCTATTTCTGGGCCATCAGTCGCCAGGCTGAATACCCGCTGCCAGGCTTCGCCAAGGCACTCGCCATCCAGTGCCAACGGCTCGGCATCACCTGGCAGTAACCTGCTGCGTATCGTTTCGTGGCAACGGCAGGGGGAGCACGACATACCCAGCATTGTGGTATGCAACAGGAGGCGTCCCAGGCAACGCAGCCAAACTGCTCTGCGGGGCAAGGATGAAGTCAGCTCTGTAGCGTTTGGCGACCTGATTGAGCCGCTGCGGACCGAGGGCCACGGTGCTTCGGGACATGCTGGCGAGCGTGCCATCGAAGGAAAAACAGTCGAGCACTCGCTGCCGCCACGTAACAATTCCCGCAGGATCCTGGGGAATGTTCTTCCACGACACCACCTCTGCCCGTTCGGCCCACCAGTGAAAACTACCCGACCCTCGAGGTGTTAAGAACATGGCGGTCGGAGGCGTTTCCCGGCGGATCCAGTCACAGGCATCCCGCCAAGCATCAGCCGCCACCCGCTTGTCGCTGCGGGGTGCGATCGATCGGCCTGGCAGTGGCCAGTGTTGCGCCTGGTTGCCAAGATCAGCCAGCAGGAGAATCAGCAGGGCGACTGCCAGAGCTGCCTGCCAGGGGCGTTTCTCCAATGATTTCCGCGTGTCAGCATCCGGCCAACAGACGGCTGTCACCGCCACCGCCAGAGCCAGCGGGACCAGCCCATCCGCCAGCCGAAACCAGTAGTACCGCAGCAGGCCATAGGTTGTGGCCGGGGCGAATGCCTCACCAAGACTGGTGATCCAACCGGCCAGCGACAGCCCCAGAGCTGCCAGCGTCACCCACGCCATCCGCCGCCGGCTCGCCGACGCCGGGAGCAGCCCAGCAAGCACCCACCAGATGGCAATCGCCAACAGGTGACGCGAGACCAAGGCCTCTTGAAAGGTCCGCGGGAGCAGATGGTGCGGCAGCCGATCGACAACGTAGATCCGCGCCGCCTCCTGCTGAACCGCCAGTGGCACACCAGCCGCAAGCTGCAGGGCCGGCCACAGGCCAACCGCCGCCAGCCCCACCCCGAGGGCCAGGGTCAGTACGGAACGAATCCAGCAGTTCCCCATCGCAAGGCACGGGGCGGCCCCGCGAAACGCCAGCCTGTCAACAAGAAAGCAGCCGCCGGTCACCAGCATCATCCAACCGCCGACGAGGGGGTGCCAGGCCGTG
>JBDQOY010000312.1:0-3091 GCA_040260935.1 Pirellulales bacterium | reverse complement strand
ATCACGGGGTGTTTGCGCCGAATCACAAGCTGAGGCGGGCCGTCACGGCGCTCGCGATCGGGAATATCCGCAAGCGGTGCGATGCCGCGACCGGTGGGCATGGGGGCGGCGGTCACGCCACGGATGGTTGCTGCGACACTCATGCAAAACCCCGCTCGCACGACACCTCCCGGATTGCCTGGGCGAAACTCCTGGCCCGGGTAGGCGAGGAGTTTCCGCTCGAGTGCCCAGCGTGTGGCGGCGACATCCGGCTGATCGCCTTCATCACGGAGCCGGGGCCGATCCGAAAGATCGCGCCTACGGCAGCTTCGAGCAGCGCGATCAGCCCGGGCCTTGCCACCTCGCGACCGCCGTCCACAACTGACGGAGCAAAAGTTGCCGGCGGCACCCCGGCGCGAACTTTGTCAGCGACCGGAGAGACTGCCGGCTTCGCCGTGGCCGTGACGGTCGGCAGGGCGGCCCAACGATGGTCAAGCTGCACCTGGCAGGACCGTGCCTCCAGCCGTTCAGCCAGCCGTCGCCCGAGCTCGTATCGCAGACCATCGACACCCCCCCTGCAGAGGTGGTCGGTTTTGAGTGCTGATCGACAGAGTGGGCGACGAGTCGTGGTTCCTCAGGCGTAGATTCCTTAAGAAAAAGGTGGTACTTTTTCTTAAATGCAGAGCGCTAAGAAACCCGTCTGTTCGGTTGAAGATTCAGTTGCGAGATCCATCCGCCGACGGGGCCGTGGGGCAGTGTTTGTACCAGCCGACTTCCTGGAGTTTGGCAGTCGACAATCGGTGGACGTGGCACTTCACAGTCTGACCCGCGCCGGCAAAATCCGCCGGCTCGCCCGTGGGCTCTATGACGTGCCGAAAAAGCACCCTGTGCTCGGGACGCTGTTGCCCCCGGCCGACGCGGTCGCTCAAGCGATTGCTGGCCGAGACCACACCCGAATCCAGCCGGCAGGCGCGTATGCCGCCAACATCCTCGGGCTGACCGAGCAGGTGCCTGCCAAGGTGATGTTTCTCACCGACGGCCCCAGCCGCACGGTCTCGATCGGCCCGATGACGATCCAGCTGCGCCACACCACCCCCCGCAACATGATGACGGCCGGTCGCCTCAGCGGGCTGTTGATTCAAGCCTTTCGCGAGCTGGGTCAGCAGCACATCTCGCAAGAGCGGATCGCGTTCCTCCGAAAAACGATCCCCTCCCAGAAGCGCCGCTCGATTCTCAAAGACATCAATCTCGCTCCGGCCTGGATGCGGCCACTTTTTCGCGCTATCGCTGAGGAGGCGTGATGCTGCTGGAATTCCTCAAACTGCCGCCCAATGAGCGACGGGTCTATTTCGAGCAGGCTGGTATTCAGCAAAACATATCGCCGATCGTCTTGGAAAAAGACTTTTGGGTGTGCTGGCTGCTGGGCATCCTCTTTCAGACTGAGTTTGCCAAGTCGCTTGTGTTCAAGGGTGGAACGTCTTTGTCGAAAGTGTATGGCGTCATCAATCGCTTCTCTGAAGACATCGACCTCTCGCTCGCGCCCTCGATTCTCGAGCTTCCGCAGGCCGGCCGCACACGCACACAAGCCGACAAATGGATGAAAGCGGCGGAGGCGGCCTGTGGTCGGGTGATTGAGACCGTGGTGATGCCAGTACTCGAAGAGCGAACTGCCAGCGTCCTCGGGCCAGCCGACGAGCGTTGGCTCACGTTTCTCGATGCGACACGTGCCAGCAGCCCGATCGTGCTCTTCCACTATCCAACAGCCCTGCCCGATGGGTTTTCCTACCTCCCACGATCGGTCAGGCTGGAGTTTGGGTCGCTGACCGACCAGCAGCCCTCCGGTAGGTATCAAGTGACGCCGTGGATCGCCAACAGCGGGCCCCAGGCATTTGGCGACTGGACGTGTGAGGTGGTCACGCTGGAACTTGAGCGAACGGTTTGGGAGAAGGCCACCATTCTTCACGCGGAGTTCCACCGCCCGGCCACGAAACCGACACCAGACCGTTTCTCGCGTCATTACGCCGATGTGGCAGCCATGGCAGGTCACACCAGAGCTGCCGCAGCGTTCCAAAACGGCGACCTCTGCCACGAGGTTGCCGCGTGGAAGAGTCGATTCTTTGGAAGTGCCTGGGCGTCGTATGCAACAGCCATCCCGGGAAGCCTGAGGCTCGTGCCGCCAGTTGGGCGGATCCCCGAGTTGCGGCGGGACTATCAGGCGATGCGGGCCATGTATCTCGACGAGCCACTGAGCTTTGAGACGGTGCTCGAGAAACTGGTAGCGCTCGAGAGCCTGATCAACTCATCCGCCGGGAAGGTTTGATGAGGGGGGGCAAATAGGTTCCTGACACCTTTCTTGGAGGCGCCTGTCGAGAGCAATCTCCTCGATTGCAGCGATCTCGCATTCTGAGAGGCCCTCAAAGACCGCGAGGGCCAGTTGCACGGGCCCTGGCTCAGGAGTGTCGATGGTGATTGCCTTTCAGGTTGGGTCGTTGGGTAATGGGGTGGCGGTTGGGGCGGCATGGCCTGTGGCTTTTTTGCTTGCTCGTTTGCTGGCTTGCTTGGCTCGCTTGGCACGGGGGCAGGCTGGGGGCTGCCAGGTGAGGAGGTCGGTGAGGGTGGTGGACTGGGCGGCGGCTTCGGTTTTGATGAATTCTTCGAAGAAGTCGGCGGGGTCGTCGCTGCCGCGGAGTTTATCACCGGCGCATCACCGGTTTCGCACGCGCATGAAAAAAGCCCGTCCCGGCCGAAGCCAAAACGAGCATTTTCATCGTTGTTTTCTACGTTTTTTGCAAGTCGGGGCGACAGGACTTGAACCTGCGACCTCTTGACCCCCAGAATTTTCTGGCTCGACTATCAAAAACACTCTGCGCCACGTTATCTCTCGGGTTTTAGAGCATTTCCGAGAGATTGCCAAGCGTGTGCAATAACCCCGATTCTTGCAGTTGTTGCAATTACTTCAGCGGTTTATCGGGGTGAATATTTCGCTGAACAGGTGCATGCGAGCCTTCGTCGATCCAAGTACGCTGCGATACGATCGCCGTCCGTATTCATTCCGGCAACGGCCTCCCGTAAGGCCAACCCGTCCCCGCCAAAAGACGACTGACAAATGCGT
>JBDQOY010000311.1:0-3709 GCA_040260935.1 Pirellulales bacterium | reverse complement strand
TGGCCGCTCGGTAGATGGGCCTACCAGGGTGTCTCAGAGTCTACCTTGTCGAATCGCTTAGCGTGGGCGGTCGGGCTCTTGTTTCTCAAGAAAGCGATCGAGATTACCGGCGCCACCGCCGCGAGGCGGCCAGCTGGCCAGAAGCCATTGCCGCAAAACGCCACTCGACGCGGGCTCCGCTAGCCGACCATCGGCCGCCGGCCGGTCAGAAAGCATCACTCGTGTGGTGCGAATTTCGAGCGACTCAACAGCTGCTGTGGCTGGCTGGCGGCGATTCCAGTCGGCAACCAGACCGGCGGCTACGCCGTCACGAAGGGCAGCCTGACGCTGCTTCGGCAGTTCCCAGAAGAGTTTGTGCCAGCGATGGTTGGGAAGAGACGAAAACCCACCCGGTGGATGATCGGCAACAAAAGGCCGGCCTGCTCGCAGCAGGTCAACGACCCGGCCATCTGCAAGAACCGCCCGGCCAGTAACCCACTGCTCAAGGGGGCCCACGTCCCCAAACATCGCCCACGATTGTTCCAGGCAGAGCAGATTGACCGGTACGGTCAGCCAGCCAGACGCTGGCCGACTAGGGCGAAGCAGGGGATGGCTGTAGGCAAACAGCGCCACGACAACAGCCATACCGAGGCACGCCTGCCGACAGATTCCCAAACGGGATTTGTTGGAGACCGGGTGCTGTCCAGTCGCCAGGTCTGCCTGGTGTCGGCCGGGCAGCAGCGGAATCCAGGCGAGAATGCCGACCGGAGCAAACAAACCCACCGTCATGGTGATCCAGATGCCGGCATGAAAGAGCATGAAACAAAAAGCGATCCAGCGACGCACAGGCTTCGTTCCAAAGCAGTAGGCAAGCGGCCCCAGGAGTTCCAGTGCCAGCACGCCCCAGGTCAGAAAAGGAATGACCCCCGGCAGGGCAATGAGGGCCGCGCCGAGTGGGGTGCCATGATCATGCACTGAGAGGGCATAGCCGACTGCGGTTCCTGCCAGCCAGGTTCCCTGAAGCTTGGACTGTCCGGCAGCGACGTAGACAAGAAGGACCTGAGCAACAAAGGCGGCAGGGGCGAGCCCACAGACCGTTGCGGTGCCAGTCGCTCGCCGACGTCTGGCATCAATCGACCATCGTTCACCGAGGGGCAGGAACATGCTCCAGAACAAAAGGCAAGCCATCCAGTAGTCTCCGGCGTTGAGTGCCGGGGCGGTTCGCCGCAGGATGCTCACCCAGATGATCCAGGCGAGTATCGAGGCAACGGGTGTACACAGGCCGACAGCAAGCAAGATTCCAGCGACTGCTTCCAGTCCCAGGATCGTCGCCTGCCACCAGAAAGGCTCGCCTGCAAATGCCAGCGACCAGCAGCCAGGACTGAGGTAAGCCTGGATGACGGACAGCGGAAAAATTCCCTCAGGAGCCATGAACAGCCAGGCGTCACGGCTTCTCAGGGCCGCATCGGCCACCAGCAGGCAGCCAGCCACCATCCGGAACACCGCCAGATGGGTGGTGTCGAGACAGGTTGCCGACCGGAATGACTCTCCCAGTCGGCCGCTCAGTGAAAGCAGGCGTGGTGAAGGCACAGCAGCGGCGTTTGAGAACGTTTCTTGAAGGAACCGGCTGGCGAAACTACAACAAGTTCGGCGGTTCGGGCGATCCCAAGCCTGAACAGCCATTTCCGGCAACGGTATCGGACGGCACAACAGGAGACTCTATCTATGCACGCACCGCTCGTGGTGCTCGGTGGCGGGCCCGGCGGTTATGCAGCCGCGTTTCTGGCTGCTGACCTTGGAATGGACGTGACCATCGTTGAAAAGGACCCACGTCTCGGAGGAACCTGCCTTTTGCGAGGGTGTATTCCGTCGAAGGCCCTGCTGCATGTCGGCCGAGTGGTGGCCGAGGCCCGGGAGATGGAGGAGTGGGGGGTGCGTTTTGGGCCACCCACGGTCGACATTGACGCCGTGCGAGCCCGAAAAGAGAAGGTCATTGCTGCGTTAACCGGAGGGTTGGGGCAGTTGGCCCGCCGTCGGAATGTCAATGTTGTTCAGGGCCAGGCCCGCTTCACGGCCTCAAACACGCTTGAGGTGGCTCTGGATGCGGGCGGCAGTGAGACGCTCAGCTTCGACCACTGCATTCTGGCCAGCGGTTCCCGTCCGGCCAGAATTCCAGCCTTCGATATCGGCAGTCCGCGAGTGATGGACTCTACCGGTGCGCTTGAACTGGCTGACATCCCGGAGTCACTGCTGGTGATTGGTGGAGGCTATATCGGTCTGGAAATGGGGACAGTCTATGCCGAACTGGGCTCACGGGTTTCGGTGGTGGAACTTACCGACGGGCTGCTGCCTGGCGCCGATCGTGACCTTGTTAAGCCACTTCATAAGCGATTGACAAACCTGTTTGAAGCCATTCGGCTCCAGACTAAGGTGGTCCGCCTTGAAGATCGCGGTGAGGGTATCGAAGTCTTTTTCGACGGACCTGAGGGGGAAACCAGCCAGGTCTTCTCTCGGGTACTTGTGGCGGTTGGCCGCCGTCCCAACTCTGACGGTATCGGCCTTGAAAACACAGGTGTGGTCATTGACAGCAAGGGGTTTGTCGGTGTCGATGCCCAGCAGCGGACCGCTGACCCAAGCATTCTGGCAATCGGTGATGTCTGTGGTGAACCGATGCTGGCCCATCGGGCCAGTCACCAGGGAAAGGTGGCGGTTGAAGCCCTCCATGGTGAGCCTGCTCTGTTTGAGCCGCGGGCCATTCCCGCAGTTGTCTTTACCGATCCGGAAATTGCCTGGGCAGGCCTGACCGAGCACGAGGCGGCGGCTACAGGCCGCGAGGTGGAAATCAGCCGCTACCCATGGGCGGCCAGTGGCCGGGCCCATGCCCTGGGCCGCACGGATGGCCTAACGAAAATGTTGGTCGACCCGGAAACTGATACGGTTCTGGGGGTTGGCATTGTCGGCCCCGGAGCGGGAGAACTCATTGCGGAGGCTGCTTTGGCCATTGAAATGGGCTGCTCAGCCCGAGATCTGTCTGAAACGATCCACCCCCACCCGACGCTGGGTGAGACCGTGGCATTTTCAGCGGAGAATTATTTCGGCGTTGCCACCGAGATCTACCGGCCGAGGGCAGATGCGGCGTCTCGCTGAGGCAATCACCGGGGATTTCCCCGGTTTCCCCTGAAGCGGGGAGAGACCTTTACGCCCGAGCCCGCTTCCTACGATACTCAAGAAAAACCAGTCGCTTTTTGGAGAATTCAATGGCCAGTTCCGAGTTAGACCAATCCCGCAGTGATGGATCAGGTGTCGGGGCGGTCGGCACGGAAGCGGGCGGCGATGGCACGCTGCCAGCTGCTGTGCATGGCCAGATGTCGATCGGACAGGCGAGTGGTTCGACGAGCGGCCAGCCCATACAGGCGGATGGCGCGACGATGGTCGACGCCGACCCTACCGAAACCCAGGAATGGCTCGACTCGCTCCGGTATGTGCTGGAAAGCCGTGGGGCTGACCGAGCCAGTTATCTGCTCCATGCAATTGAGCAAGAGGCCTATCGGCTCGGCGTGCAGATTCCGTTCGTTGTCACCACCCCCTACATCAACACCATTCCGACCGACCGTCAGGCCCCCTTCCCGGGCAATCGCGATCTTGAGCGGCGGATCAAGAGCATCATCCGCTGGAACGCGATGGCCATGGTGGTGCGGGCGAACCGAGAAGACAAAAGCATCGGCGGTCA
>JBDQOY010000310.1:0-5931 GCA_040260935.1 Pirellulales bacterium | reverse complement strand
TGACACCAGCCGCTGACACCGCACCCGCAGCGTGAATGACCACATCCATGCCATTGCAAGCCTGACGGCAGAAGGTCTCGTCGGCGAGATCGCCATCAACGTATTCAACCTGATCAGCCGCCCAGTGGCCTTCTCGCTGATGCCTTGTGACCCGAACAGACGCGCCGGCAGTTAGAAGCTGGTCAACAAACTCACGTCCGATGAACCCAGTACCTCCTGCGACAAGAATCCGTTTATTCGAGAACCAGGTTTGTTTAGTCATTAGGCAGGTCCCTTCCTGGGGCTTTTCGAAGCAAGTTGTTCGAGTAATTCCAAAAACGCTTGCTTTTGGCCAACGGTTTCCCCTGAGTTGAGATTGTGAAGTTCGTCGGCAAAGTCGTAGTAGCCGAGCAGAAGGGCGACACAGGTCAGTACCGCCCGCGCCCGGAATGAAGCCTTGAGAGGCCGAGAAATAACAAGGTCCTCACGGAAAAAGATAGCGTCACCCTGGATTAAGCGCTGAGACCAGGCTGAATTTTGATTGTTTAGCAGGTGACGTAGATGTGATGCCCGGTGGCTCATCGCATGAAAACCGTAGAACCCAAACCCCTTACTCTTCAGATACGATGCAACATCCCCGAACAATGGTTGGTTTTCGTAGAGTTCACAGAACGACACTTCGGCGATGACGGCGACCGTTCGCTCTGAAAGAACCCGCCCAGCGCCTTGAAGCACTTCTAATTCGGCGCCTTGGACATCCAGTTTCAGAAACTCTCCGTACGGTGCGGCAGATTCATTTGCCTCAAAGATGATGTTGTCGAGGGTGTCCGTCTGACATGATGAGATATTTTCAATCGCGAACCCAGGCACCTGATACCGGCTGGCAAATGAGTCGCTGGGCCGCAGGAGAGAACTATTGACCCCTCTCGCTGTCTCGTAGAAGTCACGCGTTCCGGTCGTGCCTGCGACCGCTGCACACCTAACATCAAAGGATTGATAGACCGGACTAGCCGCGTGAGCGTCCCGCAACGCCTGCGCCTCACTCTCGTTAGGCTCAAATCCGAGAACCGCAGTTGCCGCGGCAATGGGCTCAACAATCGAGGAAACACCTCCCCTAGCACCGATATCAATGAATCCGAGCGGCTGCGACTTCAGGCTCTTCCCGTAGGCGGAGCCAGCGAAGGCAGAATGATTCAGCAGCCAATTTTTAGTGCCTGCATCACGCAGTTCACTGACCGCTACAGGAGATTTTGCGACCATCGCTACGGCCCCCGTCGGGCTGTTTGCGGCCACCTGTATCTCGTCAATTCGGTTCACAACAGCCTGGCGAATCCCGGCAGGGTCAAGCCCGAGATCCCCACGAATGTCGTTGAGCGTGCCATAGAAACAGTTGAACTGATCAGGCAGGCCGTAGTACCGCACCCGGAGATCAGGCAGTTCCATCACCGCTTCGTGGAGTCCAAAGGCGTCGTGCACAACCAAGATTCTCGTGTCTCGGAACCTTGCCAGCACGTCGTAGTCAAACGGCTTCAGCGTGTGGTAATAGAGGATATTGACGGAAAGATCTTCACACGCCTTCAGGACGTTGCCCAGAATCGGACCGGCGGTCACAACCGTCACATCGGCTCCGGCATCCCGCACGATGATGCCCTTCCCAAACTCTGGCGTGAACGCCTCGCCGTGTTCGTCATGGGCTATCCGGTAATACGACGGCTTGCCGTTGGCGTACTGGCTCCGCAGCAGCACGTCCATTTCGTGCTTGGAGCCGGGCTGCATCACTTCCATGCCGGGTAGTCGCCGCAGCATTGCCAGTTCGGTGTAGCAATGGTGAGTCGCCCCGTCCCAGGCGTAGTCAAATGATGCTCCACACGAGAGCAGGTTCGCCCCGAACTCGTTGTAGCAGAGGTCAAGTTTAATCTGCTCGTAACTGCGGTCAGTCAGAAAGGGTGTGATCGTATGGACGAATGGATGGAAGCCCTGCGAGGAGAGGCCTGCCGCCATGCTCACCAGCGTGTTCTCGCAGATGCCGGCATTGAAGAACCGTTCAGGCCACTGCTGCCAGAAGTCCCGGAACAGATAGACGCTGATGTCACCAAACACCATCACAATCCGCGGGTCGGACTTCGCCAGATCGACAACCGTGTCTTTAAACTGCGCTCGCATGCAACTCCTCCAGCATCCGGGCAGCCTCGTCCTCTTTGGGACTACGGCGATGCCAGGCGAACATGTCGTCGGTCAGCGTCTTGCAGCCGTGGCCCTTCTCGGTGTGGCAGACAATCGCCTTGACGGTGTCGGCCGGAGCCTTGAGGGATTCGCCGATCTGCTGCTCGTCGTGCCCCGGCACTTCGTGCACCTGACAGCCAAACGCTGCCAGCCGCTCGGCGGGATTCGGAATTGGCATGCAGCGGGCCTGGGAGCCGTTGTTGTCGTAGAGAATCGTCAGGTTCGAAAGCTGCTGGTGGGCGGCCACCATGATCGCCTCCCAGACTGACCCCTCATTGGCCTCGCCGTCGCCGACAATCACGAAGACTCGGCGGGGTGATTGGTCAAGCTTGAAGGCGAGGGCCATGCCAACGCCGAGCCCGATACCATGGCCGAGCGAACCGGTCGATGCCTCGATGCCCGGCACCTTGAGCCGGTCAGCATGACAGCCGAACTTCGAAAGGTGGGCACCGAAGCTGTAGACCTCGTCGATCGGGAAATAGCCCAGTTGTGCGAGCGTCGTGTAGTGGCCGAGCGACGCATGCCCCTTACTCAAGATGAAGACATCCCGTTCCGGCCAATCAGGCCGGGCAGAGTCGTGTCGCATCTCGCCATAGACCGCCAGCAGCATTTCAACAATCGAAAAGCAGGTCGGAATGTGTCCATGGCCGCTGTGCTGCGACACGCGGATGATGTTCTCACGAATCTGGCGGGCGGCCGGGGTCATGTCAGTTCAGCAAAAGAGATGCGGGAGGCAAACGGGAGCCGCTCAATGCGGAGGTCACGAAGCGAAAGTACCTCACGGACGGCAACTGTCTCGCCGGGGAAGAGGTCGTCGCAAAGTTCGTCAAACACCAGGATACTGCCCTTGCAGAGATGCGGCAGCACCGCCTCAAGGGCAGCCTTTGTCGGCTTGTAGATGTCGAAATCAAAAATCGCCAGCGACACAACGGTTTCCGGGTGAGCCTGCAAGTAGGCCGGGATCGTCTCGGCGGCATCCCCCTTGACCAACTCAAACTTTTTCAGGTGATTGAGCGGATTGAGGTCGTCCTGCTTGCTGAGCACCTCTTCAAGATACTGCTCATAGCCAGGCGTAACCGGATAGCCGCCGTCGGTGCATTTGGTCTTGTCGCCGTCTGTTGGCGTCACCCCCTGAAAGCCAGCAAACGTATCAAAACCGATGATTTTGCGGTGCCGGTTGTAGGGCTCGAACAGCCCGCGGAGTGCCGACAAGAGGCCCATCGTCTGACCCCACCGCACCCCAAACTCCATGATCACGCCATGGGTGTTGACCACCCGCTTGTAGATCTCGTGGAAGAACAGCAGCCGGCCGAGGTTCTTACTGCTGAGATACAGGCCGAGGTTGGCCAGGATTTCATCGTCCGGAATCGGTGAGGCCCTGAGCAGGTCGGCAACACCCGCACGGGTCTTTTTTTCGTCGGCACTCGAGAGCATGGTCGCGCCGACGTCAAGGCTTGATGCGGTCATTTCGTCCATGAATCCTTGTATTTGGTCCACCAGAGTAGCGTCTGCCGAACCCCTTGCTCAAGTGGTACGACCGGCTCCCAGCCGAGCCGCTGCTGGAGTGACTTAGAGTCTATCACCCGACTCCGGACGGTCACAGGACCTGTCTCGGAATAAACCACGGATGAGGGGGTATGGCTCACCGCCTGCAGCGCCGCCCGGACAACGTCGCCCACCGTGCAAGCAGACCCTGTTCCAAGGTTATATGTCTCATAGCCAAGGTCCGCCACGGCCAGCAGGCGAACCGCCGCCGCCGCCGCGTCGGTGACAAAAATCACATCCCGAACAATGTCGGCGCTGCCCCAGACCTCGAAGGGATCAAGCCGGTCGGTGGCCTTGCGAATGAGCGCCGGGATGAAGTTGGACCGGGCGGGGTCAAAGGCGGCTCGCGGGCCGTAGATATTGGCTGCCCGGAGGATACCGCAAGCCAGGCCCGAGCGTTCGTGCCAAAACTGGCAGAGTTGCTCACTGGCCCGCTTCACAAAGCCGATGCCCCGGTGGGCTGGATGGGGTGGCTCGTTGCGGTCGAGTTGATCCTCAAGGATGTTGCCGGCGAGCGGCTGATAGAGAGACGCTGTTGAAAAGAAGACGCAGCGGGGCACGCCGGCAGCAGCGAGCGCCTCAAACAGCAGGGCATCGATGATGAGGTTATCGGTCACCTGCGTTTCCGGCCGCTCAGTGAGAGCCCGGGCACCACCGGTCACGGCCGCTGTCAGGATCGCGGCATCAACGCCACTCACCGCCGCCCGACAGGCGTCCCGGCTCGTCAGATCAGCCTGCACCCATTCCAGCCGCTGGTCATTGAAATCAGGTGGCATGTGGTTCCAGGTGGCCCGCACCTGAACTGTTGGAGAGGCCGACAGCAGTTGCTGAACAATCACAGCGCCGGTCATACCTGCACCACCGGTCACCAGCACCCGCTTGCCGGTGTAGAAAGCGTTCCAGTCATCCGACATCTTCGCCTCCTCCTCGATCCGACAGGCTGAGAAAGAAGTGAAGCAGCATCGATAGTGGCAGCGTGACGTAGATGCCTCCGCCGGTGACCTGCTGGCGTACTTCTTCACTGCCGAGAAGCTCAACCGCGACAACCTCATCATCCGGCTCACCGCGACTGTGATATTCAGCCGCGGTCAGGTCGACCCGAAAAATTGAGCCCAGTAGCGGGGTGCGGTTGGGCGCAGTACCGATCGGCGGCAACGGAATAAAGCGGGTGACGTCGATTGGCCCGATGCCAGTCTCCTCACATAACTCCCGTGCGGCTGCCGCGGCTGGATTCTCATCGTTCTCGACTCCACCTGCCGGAAACTCAAGCGGGCAGTCATCCAGCACCGGCCGCTTGGGTCGCACCATTACTATGCTTGTGCCGTCCACCACCGGGAGTACAGCTACCTGCCGCTGGTGGTACTCGACGGTAAACCGCCCCCCCCGGTCATAGACCGAAAACCAGGGGTTCCGGTGGACCTCCGCAACCGGCACGAGACCGGCGCACTGGGCTGCGGCCAACCGCGGATCGTCAGACGTCGCCACACGGTTCATCGCCCAAGAAACCTCCGGCCATTGGCAATCCGCTCTCGCCAATAGTCGAGCAGATCCTGCATGGTCTGCTCGAACGAAATCTTCGGCTCCCAGCCGGTGTGCTGCTTGAACTTGCCGGCATCCGGAATCTGCGCGTCGGCGTCGAGCGGCCGCAACCGGGCCTGTTCCGTCTCCACCTCGATGTTCTTGCGGGTGCTGAGCGACAGCAGATGTTTAAGCATCTCCTCCACAGTGCAGGTAAAGGTGCCGCCGATGTTGTAGTAGGCCCCAGGCGTTGGATTGACCGTGACAAGCAGATAGTACGCCTCGACCGCGTCACGGACGTCGCTCCACGTTCGTAGCGAATTGAGATTGCCGGTTTTCACAACCGGAGGCTGTAAACCCGCCTCAATCATCGCAATCTGCTTAGCGAAGGTCGACTCGGCAAAAACGTCACCCCGCCGGGGACCGGTGTGGGTGAACATTCGAGTGGTCATCACGGTCATGCCGTAGGCCTCACCGTAATACCGACCGACGAGATCGGTGCCCGCTTTCGAGATCGCATAGGGCGATGCCGGATGAAACCCGCACTCCTCATCGATCGGAAGTTTTTCCCTTGGCACCCGACCAAAGACTTCACTCGAGGCACAGACATGCACGACCGGCTTGATTTCGCCGCAGCGGCGAATCGCCTCAAGCAATTTCGCCGTT
>JBDQOY010000309.1:0-4406 GCA_040260935.1 Pirellulales bacterium | reverse complement strand
TTCCCGCAGCGAAAGGGTCTCGATGGGAACGATCGTGCTTCCGGTGTGGGAGAGCCGGTGATAGGCGTGGGCCATCCGCCGGGAATGCGGTGCCACGGGTGGGCTGTGCCCCACGGCACTCCAGAGGTCGACGAAATCACCACTGGCAATGGCGGAGCGATGGGTCTGGAGCGTGAACCGCTCACCCCCACCCACGACGTCGAGCGGAAGTTGGCTGATGATGGCTGCAGGTGCTGCGGACAAGGCGGAAATTCCTTGGAGACGGACGTCGGGAAACTACAAAGATCACACTGCTGCCAAAAGACCAAGTATTCAGAAATTTTTTCCGGATTTTGGCGTTATCGAGGGGATGCAGACTCCATATAACTTCAACTGTCGTTGTCACCTCGAGGCCGGTCGACATGTTCTTTAAATCGATCCGCCATTGCCAGCACCCGGCACCGGAAAGCCTGCCGAAGAACCCTGACGAATGGATCCGACTTGCCGAGGCGGACCCGCGGTTTCGGGAGGTGCATTCCCGGTTTGCCGGGGCCGGCGTCATGAATTGGCTGACAGAGCGTGAGAAAGCACTGCACTTCGGCATCGCGGCTTTTTCAGCAGGCTCGGGAGTCATCGTCGAGCTGGGCACCTTTGAGGGCGGTGCGGCGATCTTCTTGGCCGCTGGCGTGGCGCGACGCGGTCGGGGGCGGGTCGTGAGCGTGGACCCGCACTGCGGCGGTCCTCCTTGGCTGGGAATGGCGCCACATCAACGCACCCTGAGCAAGTTCATCGCGCATGCGGACGCGTGCGGCGTTAGGGAGTGGATCGATGCTCGGATTGGCGATTCGAGTGCGGTCGCGGCCGTATGGCCCGGCGAACCGATCGATGTTGTTTTTATCGACGGCGACCACTCATTCCTCGGTGCACTCAAGGATTTCGAATGCTGGGCTCCGAAGGTTCGCCCCGGGGGATGGGTGCTGATCGACGACGCCGACGATACCGCCCTGCCGGAGTTACTGGAACTGATCGATGAGTTGAAGGCGATCTCGGGCGTGAAATACATAGGGTTGTTCGATGGCGTCGCCGTGTTTCGTCGTGAGGATGTTCCGCCGCAGCAGCTGTTGGCGGATGTTTCCGCCTTTGCGCAGAGAAGAGGCGATATCCGCCCCTGGGACATGTCACCCGTTCACGAGATGCTGCTGCCGCCGTCGTACTGCAAATCATGTTCGCAGCCCCATGAGCCCGGCGAGCAGGACGCATATCAAATCGCGTTTCTCACCAAAGCGCAGGGGGGCACGTATGGATTTACACCGGCCGCGGGCGAAAGGGCAAGCAGGCTCATCCGGGCAGTCGCCGCCGATCGTGGCGACTGCCCCGCGACCGAGCTCGACACCCGCATGCCGCAGGCCTGCAAGGTAATCTTCTGTGCCCTGGAGGAGGTGGCTGTCTGCAGTTCCTGGCTTACGCCCGGTGGTCTTATGCTCACGCTCAATCCTGCGACTCTGTCCCAGGAAACCTCGATCGGTGTGCGGCGAGCCATGCTCGAGGCCGGTCTCGAGGGATGCGGCTGGGGGGGAGCCTTTCACTGGGGTATTCGACGCCCATTCTTGCTGTCGGCCGAGGCCGTGATGGAATACACTCAAGCGGCCTACCTGCCCGGGGCATGCGCTCCGACCTGCGACTGACGTGCCGCCGCCGAATCATCCGGCGACGACCGGTTCACAGAGATCCGCGTAACACCGCGTCGTTTGGGACCAGGAGGTCGCATGTTCGAATCATGTCGCCCCGACTCACAAACGCTCCTTGGAAACAAGGGGCTTTCGGCGTTTTTGGGCCGGGAGGGCGAGCAGGCGGTAAAATCATCGGGGCAATCTGGACGCTAGGACACGCCCCTTGGGAAACTCCACCACCCGCAAACGCGACAGCCACGGCTCTGAAGGCACCCCCACGGGGAGTCGAACCCCGGTTTTCGGACTGAGAACCCGATGTCCTAGGCCACTAGACGATGGGGGCGAGTGCGAATCAACTCCAGACGGTAACGATGAGGTCTCAGGTTTTCAAGATGCTGGCCGACTATCCGGCCCACGGCTCGGCAGCGTGCCGCCCTACCTTTGAGCCCCCGGTCTCAGTCCACTGGCACCCTGACCACTGGCACCCTGACCACTGGCACCCTGACCACTGGCATCCTGCCCACTAGGCCCCTGACCGCTGGGCCTCGGGCCTCGAGGCCCGAGGCCCAGCGGTCAGGGGCCTAGTGGGCAGGATGCCAGTGGTCAGGGTGCCAGTGGTCAGGGTGCCAGTGGTCAGGGTGCCAGTGGACTGAGACCGGGGGCTCAAAGGTAGGGCGGCACGCTGCCGAGCCGTGGGCCGGATAGTCGGCCAGCATCTTGAAAACCTGAGACCTCATCGTTACCGTCTGGAGTTGATTCGCACTCGCCCCCATCGTCTAGTGGCCTAGGACATCGGGTTCTCAGTCCGAAAACCGGGGTTCGACTCCCCGTGGGGGTGCCTTCAGAGCCGTGGCTGTCGCGTTTGCGGGTGGTGGAGTTTCCCAAGGGGCGTGTCCTAGCGTCCAGATTGCCCCGATGATTTTACCGCCTGCTCGCCCTCCCGGCCCAAAAACGCCGAAAGCCCCTTGTTTCCAAGGAGCGTTTGTGAGTCGGGGCGACATGATTCGAACATGCGACCTCCTGGTCCCAAACGACGCGGTGTTACGCGGATCTCTGTGAACCGGTCGTCGCCGGATGATTCGGCGGCGGCACGTCAGTCGCAGGTCGGAGCGCATGCCCCGGGCAGGTAGGCCGCTTGAGTGTATTCCATCACGGCCTCGGCCGACAGCAAGAATGGGCGTCGAATACCCCAGTGAAAGGCTCCCCCCCAGCCGCATCCCTCGAGACCGGCCTCGAGCATGGCTCGCCGCACACCGATCGAGGTTTCCTGGGACAGAGTCGCAGGATTGAGCGTGAGCATAAGACCACCGGGCGTAAGCCAGGAACTGCAGACAGCCACCTCCTCCAGGGCACAGAAGATTACCTTGCAGGCCTGCGGCATGCGGGTGTCGAGCTCGGTCGCGGGGCAGTCGCCACGATCGGCGGCGACTGCCCGGATGAGCCTGCTTGCCCTTTCGCCCGCGGCCGGTGTAAATCCATACGTGCCCCCCTGCGCTTTGGTGAGAAACGCGATTTGATATGCGTCCTGCTCGCCGGGCTCATGGGGCTGCGAACATGATTTGCAGTACGACGGCGGCAGCAGCATCTCGTGAACGGGTGACATGTCCCAGGGGCGGATATCGCCTCTTCTCTGCGCAAAGGCGGAAACATCCGCCAACAGCTGCTGCGGCGGAACATCCTCACGACGAAACACGGCGACGCCATCGAACAACCCTATGTATTTCACGCCCGAGATCGCCTTCAACTCATCGATCAGTTCCAGTAACTCCGGCAGGGCGGTATCGTCGGCGTCGTCGATCAGCACCCATCCCCCGGGGCGAACCTTCGGAGCCCAGCATTCGAAATCCTTGAGTGCACCGAGGAATGAGTGGTCGCCGTCGATAAAAACAACATCGATCGGTTCGCCGGGCCATACGGCCGCGACCGCACTCGAATCGCCAATCCGAGCATCGATCCACTCCCTAACGCCGCACGCGTCCGCATGCGCGATGAACTTGCTCAGGGTGCGTTGATGTGGCGCCATTCCCAGCCAAGGAGGACCGCCGCAGTGCGGGTCCACGCTCACGACCCGCCCCCGACCGCGTCGCGCCACGCCAGCGGCCAAGAAGATCGCCGCACCGCCCTCAAAGGTGCCCAGCTCGACGATGACTCCCGAGCCTGCTGAAAAAGCCGCGATGCCGAAGTGCAGTGCTTTCTCACGCTCTGTCAGCCAATTCATGACGCCGGCCCCGGCAAACCGGGAATGCACCTCCCGAAACCGCGGGTCCGCCTCGGCAAGTCGGATCCATTCGTCAGGGTTCTTCGGCAGGCTTTCCGGTGCCGGGTGCTGGCAATGGCGGATCGATTTAAAGAACATGTCGACCGGCCTCGAGGTGACAACGACAGTTGAAGTTATATGGAGTCTGCATCCCCTCGATAACGCCAAAATCCGGAAAAAATTTCTGAATACTTGGTCTTTTGGCAGCAGTGTGATCTTTGTAGTTTCCCGACGTCCGTCTCCAAGGAATTTCCGCCTTGTCCGCAGCACCTGCAGCCATCATCAGCCAACTTCCGCTCGACGTCGTGGGTGGGGGTGAGCGGTTCACGCTCCAGACCCATCGCTCCGCCATTGCCAGTGGTGATTTCGTCGACCTCTGGAGTGCCGTGGGGCACAGCCCACCCGTGGCACCGCATTCCCGGCGGATGGCCCACGCCTATCACCGGCTCTCCCACACCGGAAGCACGATCGTTCCCATCGAGACCCTTTCGCTGCGGGAA
>JBDQOY010000308.1:0-3717 GCA_040260935.1 Pirellulales bacterium | reverse complement strand
GCCCACCGCCGCCGGGAGGCACCTGATCGACCTGAACCGCTCTTCGTGGCGAAACCTGCTGAAGATCGTGTTGCGTTCATTGGTGGCTACAGATTCTGAACATGTCCGTCGAGGTACAGGAAATTCCGGGAGCCGTCGGGAACGTCCCAGTTCGCTCCGTCGTCGGGATTGTTGGTATCAATCACGGTGCTCCCGAACAACGAAGCGAGGCCGCCCGCATGAAACGGGGCAAATTCATAGAGAATCCACAGCTTCGAAGAGGCCAGCCCCCCGCTAATTCGCCGTGAGACCAGTGCCTCCTCCCGCGTCTTTCCTCGAATCTTGTAAGGCGACTTCAGATCGGTCTCGGTCAGCCGCCGCTGCGGATACTCATAACTCGTGCCCTCAAACGTAACCGTGCCGCCTTGATATTCTGGTGGCCGTTCGGCTGTCGGAATCGCCGCCAGTGCTGTCTGGGCATCGACCATTGCCTGCGACGCCGGGTCACGCTCAAAGTAGGTCAGGTCAGAGGCGCATCGAAAGACGCTCTGTTGATCTTCGGTGTACGGGGCGAGTTGCGACACGATCGCTGGATAGAGCGGCCGACTGCCACTGACATAAAACGTGGGCTCGAGGCTCGGCATCTGGGCGGCCACGGGAAACGTGCCGCGGGTGACGCGATCGAGGTACATGTTGAAGGCGATACCGAGCTGCTTGAAGTTTGATTTGCAGGCAATCCGCCGGGCTGACTCCCGGGAATTCTGCACCGCCGGAAGCAACAGGCCAATCATCAGTCCGATGATGGCGATGACCACCAGCAGTTCGATTAGGGTGAAGGCAGAACGTTTCATGGGAAGCCATTTTCCTGCACGGTGAGAGAGGACGGACGACGCAGCAGTGGGGCCATCAGCCACCCGGGCCGGCCCAACCATCATATCCTGCCAGCCGTGGGGGACACGGCGTAGCAAAACAGGGGCAGCGGTATGGGCCTGAGAATCTGACGGTCTCACAGGGACTTCAACGGTCACGTCACCGAAAATGTTCGCTGCTGTCCCGTTGAAGGACGCCCGCCATGCGGCCGAAAACGAATTTAGGCGGTTTCCCACGGTTTTCCCGTTGTTCACCCGACGGATCGGGGCCGCCCTGAAACCCACTCCCCCCAGTTTCGCCTGCAGGCAGAGCATGCAACCAGCCGGCCACCAGCACGACCGTCCTTCCTCGGCAGCCCCACCAAAGGGCTTGCCGTCGGTGCGGCCAGGCAATGCCGCTGTCGAGATCGCTGCGTTTGAAGAAATCGCTTCGCTACGGACCCAGCTGCTCGAAGCCCGCAAGCAGGCCACCTTGGGTGAACTGCTGGGAACCACGACCCACGAGTTCAACAACGCCCTGACGACCATCCTGAACTATGCCCGGTTGGGCATCCGCCATTCAGACAAACCAACCCGCGACAAAGCCCTCGAGCGGATTCTGTCTGCCGGCAACCGAGCGGCCAAAATCGCCGCCAGCGCCCTTTCGATGGCCCGCGGCCAGCAGTCCTCAAGCCCCCGCATGGAACCCGTCGACCTGGTTGCCCTGGCGGAAGAGGTTCTTGTCTTGTTGGAACGCGAGATGATGAAGTATCGCGTCCAGGTTGAGCGAGAATTCTCACCCGTGCCGCGGGTTCTCGCTGATCCGGGGAAATTGCAGCAGGTGTTCCTCAACCTGATCGTCAACGCCCGACAGGCCATGCCTGATGGAGGGCGGTTGATTCTGCGGATCAGCACCACGCGAACCCGCCAGTCAGTCAGCCTGCTGGTTCGCGATACCGGCTGCGGCATGACACCTGACGTGATGCAGAAAATGTTTGAACCCAACTTCTCCACCAAGGATGGGCCGGACGAAACCGGCAAGGGGGGGAGCGGTCTCGGGCTGGCTGCCTGCCACGACATTCTGCAGGCCCACTCCGGCCGAATCCGCGTCGAGAGCAGCCCAGGCAAGGGCACCGGCATCACCATTCGCCTGCCGGCCCTGCAGCCGACCGCCGCAGCTGGCTGAGGCAGGTCCTCATCCGCTGGTTCAGCCTACAATCAGGAGTGACCCGCAAGGAGATCCTCCAATGGCCGCTGCTCCAGAACATTCCGCTCCCCTTCCCCAGACGCTCGCTGACCTCCGGGCTTCTGGCTGGAAAAGCCGTCCCGTCAAAGACGAGGTGCGGGAAAACTTCCTGCGGATGCTTGCCGCCGGCGACGAACTGTTCCCCGGCATCATCGGCTACGACGACACGGTGATCCCGGAAATCAGCATCGCCCTGCTGGCGGGACACGACATGCTCTTCCTCGGGGAAAAGGGGCAGGCCAAGAGTCGGCTGATGCGGCTGCTCCCGCGGTTTCTCGATCCGTTCCTGCCGTATCTCGATGATCCAGCCATCCCGTTTCACGATGACCCCGAGTGGCCCATCTCTGGCGTTGGCCGCCGACTGGTGGCGGAGCGAGCCGCAGCGGATGTGCCGATTGCCTGGTGGCCCCGCGAACAGCGGTATGCCGAACGCCTCGCTCCCGGCACCAAGTTTGCCGACATCATCGGTGAAATCGATCCGGCAAAACTCGCTGCCGGCAGCAGCATGGGCTCAGAGGAGGCCCTTCACTTCGGCCTGATCCCCAGGCTGCATCGGGGCATTTTTGCCATGAACGAACTGCCTGAACTCGATGAACTCGTTCAGGTGGGCATGTTCAACATTCTCGAAGAACGCGACGTGCAGATTCGCGGCTATCCCGTCAGCTTTGACATCGATGTCATGCTCCTGTTCTCAGCCAATCCCTCCACCTACAACCGCTCGGGGAAAGTGATTCCACAACTGAAGGATCGCATCGGCGCGGTCATTCATACCCATTACCCCCGCGATCGGCAGCTTGGTATGACCGTCGCTGCGCACGAGGCGGATGTCGATCTGGGCGGTGATTGGCCAGTGATCGTCCCCCCATTCATGCACGAGGTGGTCGAGCAGATCACGATCGCAGCGCGATCCAACCGGTTCATCGACCAGCAGTCCGGGGTGAGCGCCAGGCTCTCGATTGCCAACTACCAGACCATGGTCGCCAGCGCCCGACAGCGAGCGGTACGGCTGGGTGAAACGCCGGCGGTCCCCCGCATCAGTGACCTGGGCCATCTGGCCACCTCCAGCCTCGGCAAACTGGAACTCGACCTGATGGGCAGCCACCAGATGACTGAACGACAGGTGTTTGACGGAATTCTAGCCGATGCCATCGCCACCGTGTTCGGTGAATATGTCGAACAGCACGGCCTCGACGAAATTGCTGACGCCTTCCGCGATGGCATCAAAATCGAGGTGGGGGACAGCGTTCCCTCCGCCGCCTACGAGTCCATCGTGGGTGAGATTCCCGCGGTGTGGGAGAAGGCTTTCGAGGTGAACCCTGCCCACGACCCGGCCGTCCGGGCCAGTTGCATCGAGTTCGTCCTCGCCGGCCTCCACGCCACCGAGCGAATCTCCCGGCTGGAGCTCCACGGCCGCACCATCTACGACACGGACGGTTTCCGGTAGCCACCATGCCCACTCGTGATTCCCTCGGCGGCATCGTCCACTCGTACCAGCGGTACGATCCGGCCCGGATTCCGCCCCCGCGCCCCCCCGCCACCGATCTGGCCAGCCCAGCCATGGAGCACATGCTGGCCACCGGCAGCTCTGAGGGCATCACCGCTGAGCAACTCGCCGCTGCAGTCGTGCTCGACCCCGAGCAGATC
>JBDQOY010000307.1:0-6172 GCA_040260935.1 Pirellulales bacterium | reverse complement strand
ACTGGGCTGCCACTTCTCGTTCGGCTTCCTCGCGTACCACGGCGGCCAGTTCGGGATCGTGGCGGAGTGCCTCACGGAGGGCGGCTGGATCGACAACAGCCCGAGGCTCTGGGGTAGTGACCAACTCGGCCGCAGGCGGCTCATCAGGCCCGCTGGCAGGCGGCGTTTCCGGTGGGGATGCAAGGGTATTTCCCGCTAGCATCAGCAGCCCCAGCAGGCCGAACAGAAGCCCCCAGCGGGCCCGCACCGGCCAAGCGGGGGCCACCCGATCACGTCGTCGGTTGCTGCAAAGATCCATCGCTGCTCAGCTGGCTTTGTGCCTAAAAAAAGGCTTTCTATCAGCCAGATCGACTGAAAATCTGCCGATGGTGAGGGTTTTTCCGATTCTGCAGGCTCCAGGGAAAACTGGGGAAAATGGCCGGTTTGCCGCGCAGCCTGCTGGCTGGAGTTGCCGCTTATGCCCCATGAAAGCGGCTGCCGCAGCCCTGCCTGGTCCCCACCGGGTGAACGCCTGCTGGGGGTGGTGCGTACCACTCAGAAGGAGGTGGCAGCATGTGTGTTGTGGATGATCGGGGGGACCTGCGACGGGGAGGCTTTTCCCTGGTTGAGTTGTTGGTTGCCGTCGCCGTCATCGGTCTGCTGATGGGGCTGCTGCTGCCTGCCGTCCAGCAGGTGCGAGAGTCCGCCCGGCGACTGTCGTGTCAAAACAACCTCAAGCAGATTGGCCTCGGGATGGCCAATTTTGGTGTGAGTCACCGTGAACGATTCCCGCCCGGGCGCGTCCAGAAGGGCAGTTTCAAGACGGTCTCTTGGAGTAGTTTTTTTCTGGATTTCATGGAGCAGTCCGACCAGCAGGCGACCTGGGCACCGGTGGCTGATCCGAATGCTGTCACCGGTGACAGCCGACTTTTTCTCAACGCCGACTTTCGTGCCCCGGTCAATCGACCGGCGACGACGACACGGCTCAGTTTCTACCTCTGCCCCAGCGTCGCCCGGCAGGAGGCCTCTCGCCGGGCTGGCAAAATCATCGCTGCGGGGGACTATGAGGGCATGGCCTGCATTGACTATGCCGGCAACGCGGGTGTGAATCCGGGGGAGCCACAGTTTTCAATGCCAGATGGCCAGCCCTATCCGGCGGGCAATGGCGTGCTGTTGGTGGACGAGGTTTCCAGCCTGCATGCCGGTATGCCCTACCGTGCCATCACCGACGGACTCTCAAAAACAGTCAGTGTCTTTGAGTGGTCGGGTGTGGGCCTGGGTGGCGGTTCCGGTCGGGGCATCTGGGCGTCAGGGCTCAACTGCAACTACGTCGGCCATGACAACCTGAGCCCACCGATCATCAATGCCGAGCCAGAGGACGTCTGGGAAGAGGGCCCCAACGTCCCAATGTTCTCCGATCATCCCGGAGGAGTAAACGTGCTGCTGTGTGGCGGCGCCACCCGTTTTCTCATCGATTCGACCGAGGTGGCCGTCGTCACGGCTCTCGCCTCACGATCCGGTGGTGAGGTGCTGTAGGGTGACAATCGCAGCCAAGTGCAGAAGGATTTCACTCACTAGCGAGTGGAACAACAACACTGCCCCCCTCTCCGGCAGGGACTTTTTCTTTCGGTTGCATGCTGGGGGAGCCAAGCACGCAGCCAACAGTCCGAAGACGAAAAATGGGCGAAGAGGGACTCGAACCCCCGACCCCCTCGGTGTAAACGAGGTGCTCTAACCAACTGAGCTATTCGCCCGCAAGGCCCGTGCTGGCCTTCCAGTGTAGCACGCGGTGGAGGAGTGCCAGCATGGGAGGTTTCCCGGGGAGGGAATCAGGAAGCCGGCGTCGCCTGCCCGCCGGCGGGTTTTGGCGGCACCACCGTGCGGATGCCGAGTTCAACCAACTGCTTGGTATCAACCGCACCCGGGGCCTCAGTCATGAGATCGCTGGCCCGCTGGGTTTTCGGGAAGGCAATGACATCGCGGATCGATTCGAGATGTCCAAACAGCATCACCCAGCGGTCAATGCCAAGGGCGATGCCGCCATGGGGTGGGGCTCCGCTTGCCAACGCATCGAGCAGAAAGCCAAATCGTTCGTTCGCCACGTCGGGCGAAATGCCGAGCAGATCGAAAACTTTCTGCTGGGTCTCGCGGTCGTGGATTCGAATGGTGCCGCCCCCGGCCTCCGAGCCGTTGATCACCAGGTCGTAGGCAACTGCCCGGCAGGTGGCCGGGTCAGTCGAAAGTTTGTCCAGATCCTCCGGCCGCGGTGCGGTGAAGGGATGGTGCATCGACGCCCAGCCTCCGGTTTCTTCGTCCCGGGCGAACATCGGAAAATCAACAACCCAGGCAAAGTGCATCGCCTGGTCGTCGTAGAGCTTCAGCGTTTTGCCGAGGTGCTTCCGCAGCGTGTGGAGCGCCTTGCAGGTGACCTCAAAGCTGTCGGCAGAAATCAGGGCGAGATCGCCCGGCTCGGCTGCCAAGGCCGCCCGAATCTTGTCGCCGACACCGTCGCCAAGATTCTTGGCAACGGGCCCAGTCCAAGAGCCCTGCTCATCGAGTTTCAGCCAGACCAGCCCCTTGGCCCCGGCGTCGACCGCCAATGCCGTCAGACCGTCGAGATCCTTGCGGGAGAATTGATCGGCAACGCCGGGCACCCGGATGCCTCGCACGCGGCCACCCGCGTCGAGGGCCCCCTTGAAGACACGGAACTCGCTGCTGGTCACTGCGGCCGCCAGATCGACAATCTCCAGTCCGTAGCGGAGGTCAGGGGCGTCATGGCCGAACCGCTCCATGCATTCGTCCCAGGTCAGCCGTGGCAGGGGGAGCGAGACGGCATGGCCGAGAATGTCCTGAGCGGTCTTTTCAACCAGCGTTTCGATCACACCCATCACGTCATCGGCCTCGACAAATGACATCTCAACATCAAGTTGGGTGAACTCTGGCTGCCGGTCGGCCCGCAGGTCTTCATCCCGAAAACACTTGGCGACCTGCACGTAGCGGTCGAAGCCGGCAATCATCAGCAGTTGTTTGTAGAGCTGCGGGGATTGGGGCAGGGCGAAAAAGGAGCCATGCTCCAGGCGACTGGGGACGAGGTAGTCGCGAGCTCCTTCGGGTGTGCTGCGGCCCAGCATCGGGGTCTCGACATCGATGAAGCCGAGTTCGTCGAAGTGATCCCGCATGATTTTGACGATGCGGCTGCGGAGCAGCAGGTTTTGCTGCATGGCATTGCGGCGGAGGTCAAGCCAGCGATTTTTCAGCCGAACCTCTTCGCCCGGCAGTTCCGCCGCCCCCGGCTGGAAGACCGGGGTCTCGGCCTCGTTGAGTACGACCAGGTCACTGCAGACAACTTCAACTTCGCCAGTCGCCAGTTTCGGGTTGGTGGTCCCTTCGGGGCGCCGGCCAACGCGTCCGGTTGCGGCAAGCACCCACTCGGAACGGGCCGAGCGGGCTCGGGCCATCACCTCGGCCGGGGCATCCGGGCCGATCACCACCTGGGTGCGGCCCCAGCGGTCCCGCAGGTCGATGAAGATCACCCCCTTGTGGTCACGGACCCGGTCGGCCCAGCCACACAGGGTTACGGTCTGATCGAGATGGGCGGGGCGGAGTTCGCCGCAGGTGTGGGTTCTGAGCACGTCGCACAGGCCTTTCGCAAAACACATTCAATGGGATGCCGCAACCGGACGGCCCTGTTGGCCATCCGACAGCCTCGATTGTGGAGGCTGGCGGCTCATTCTCCAAGACGCCTGCCTGCGGCGGCGGGTGGGCGGGCGGTCTGGGCTGCCGCTGCTCAATCTTCTGACGAGCGGGGCCGGGCAGCGTAGACCAGCAGGCTGATCGTCAGCAGGATTGAGATTCCCAGAATGATTGCGGCGGCCAGCATAGCCGTCCGGTTGTCAGTGACGATCGCCACCACCCCGAGGAGCGCGAACAGGCCGGCTGAGCCAATCGCAGACCAACAAAGGACGCTTTCAACCTTTTCCATGAGCCGACTTGTCGTTGTGTTGTTACCAGGAAATGACGGTCGTGCCTGTCACCTGAAGACAGGGCATCGCCGCGACAGCATTACTGATTGTCGCGACCTACCCGGCTGCCCGAAAAGGTCAGTTCCATCTGCTCATCGCCCGCAGCCCCATCAGGAAACTCGCGGAACATCAGGCTGGGCTGAATGTCGTGGTTGTGCTGGTACTTGTCGCTGGCGTACTCGGTGATGGCACCTGTGATCTGATGGAAGAAGATCTGGCAGATCGGCACCCCAGGGTAGATCTTGACCGGCTGCACAGCGAACATCTCCAGCGTCCAATAGCCGGCAAAGCCGACGTCACCAAAGCCCGCCGTGACGTGCACGAACAGGCCCAGGCGGCCGACGGAACTGCGGCCCTCGATCATTGGCACGAGGTTGTGGGTTTCCGTTCGTTCGACGGTGCGGCCGAGGTAGAGCTGGTTGGGGGTGAGGACCAGCCCATCCTCCGGAATCTGCAGCCGATCAACCCGGTTGCTCTTCTGCATGTCGAGGACAACCTCTTCGTAGATGAGGAGTTCGTCATGCAGGGACAGGTTGTAGCTGTTGGGGTTGAGGCGAGATTCATCGAACGGGTCGATGTGGATGTTCTTGCCAAGCTGCTGCTTGATCTCATTGCCAGAGAGGATCATCGCGAAGGTCCTTGCGGGCGGTGACGGGCACGACGCAGAGTGGCCTGGGAATGATGACGGCGACCACCCCACGAGACCGCAGGTGAGTGTAAGGATTTCGTGAGGAACTGTCGTCGGTTTTTTCGCCCGGGTCCGCTTAAGCCCGGCAATTGCTAGAATGATAGGTCGTCCCGGTAACCCCTGCCCCACCCTGGGAGCTCTGCATGTCCACCGACACCGTCGATCCGGCTGACTACGATCCCCTCTATCTGGCCGGCATCGTCCATTTCAACGCGTGTGACTACTACGAGAGCCATGAGGTCTGGGAAGAACTCTGGACGGAATACCGCGGCCCCTCCCGCAAGTTTTATCAGGGGCTGATTCAGGCCGCCGTAGCCCTGTACCACTTCGGCAATGGCAACATTCGCGGGGCCCGGAAACTCCACGGAAGCGTACATGGCTACCTGGAGGCCTATGCCCCGTACCACCTGGGGCTGCATCTCGACCAATTCCTGGAGGCATTTGACGCCTGCCTGCAGGAGGTGGCGGCGAGCACCGAGGAATTTCCGAAGATCGAACTCGACCCGGAACTGCTGCCGGAAATCCACCTTGATCCACCTCCGGTTGAACCGTTGCAGGGCGCCGCCGATGACTGATGAGACCCTGGCGTTCTCGCCCGACCACTTTTCCGGTTTGGCCCGGGTCTTCCCGCTTCCGAACCTGGTGATGTTCCCGCATGTCATGCAGGCGATGCACATCTTTGAACCACGGTATCGGGCCTTGTTTGAAGAGGCTGTTGAGGATGATCGCCTGATCGCCCTGGGCGTGCTTGCCCCGGGCTGGGAGGTAGACTACGAAGGTCGGCCCGCCCTGCGAGAAACGGCCTGCCTCTGCCGGATTGCTTCGCAT
Source organism: Pirellulales bacterium (assembly GCA_040260935.1). Lineage (GTDB taxonomy): Bacteria > Planctomycetota > Planctomycetia > Pirellulales > UBA1268 > UBA1268. The sequence goes on along the minus strand of JBDQOY010000307.1, from coordinate 655 downwards.
CAGCGAACCCCCGAAGGTACCTACAACGTCTTGCTGTTGGGCGTTCGGCGGGTGCAACTGGTTCGGGAACTGCCTCCGGACAAACCCTTTCGGGTCATCGAGGCGAACATCCTCGACGACCTCCTGCCGGCACAGTTGTCGGCCGAGGCGGGGGCGACAGCCCAGCGTCAACTGCTGGCTGCCTTCAAGCAGGCGATGCCCAAGATCCCTGACTCATACGATCAACTTGACCAGTTGCTCGGCAGTCAGATCACCCTGGGCATGCTGACCGACATCGTGGCCTACACGGTTGACCTTGAACTGGAGGTGAAACTGGCCCTGCTGGCGGAGCAGGACGTCTATCGGCGAACCCAGATGCTGCTGGAGACGCTTGGGAAGCCGCCGTCGGGCAAGGCACAGCGACGCCCCTTTCCGCCCGCGTTCAGCCTGAACTAGTTTCAGCGCGAACGGGGCCATCCGTGGCCCCCGTTCGCTTGGCGTCGTGGCAGAACGCCAGAGGGTTCTGCCATGACGCGGTCCTCGCCTCCTGCTCGGTGTCGTCTGGCGTGGAGGGGGGCATCTGGCCAGGCTCGACCCGTGGCCCCCGTTCGCTCGGCGTCGTGGCAGAACGCCAGAGGTTTCTGCCATGACGCGGTCCTCGCCTCCTGCTCGGTGT
>JBDQOY010000306.1:0-2632 GCA_040260935.1 Pirellulales bacterium | reverse complement strand
GATCTGCTGCCGGCCACCCAGGTCGTGACGGCGGCCGCCAGAATGATGGCCGGCAGCAGATCGGCGGGGTTGGTCAGAATGACTGGCCCCCGGATGGCGATCCAGGCAGCGAGGGGCGTGAGACCCAGGGCGACCCCCAGCCAGAGATGGGCGAGGCTGGTGAACCGTTTGGCGTAACTGTAGCCCAGCAGCCATCCGAGGACGGGGACGGCCAGGGCCACTGGCAGCCAGTTGGGCAGAAACAGCAGCGTCGCCGTGACGAACAGCCCAGAAGAGACCACGACCAGACGGGTGACGTCGGTGACGCGGAGGAGGTTGGCAGGCAGGTGACGGCCAGCGGTTCGGGGGTTGCGGCCGTCAATTTCGCGGTCAATGAGTCGGTTGAAGGCCATCGCGGCAGTGCGGGCGGTGGCCATGCAGGCAAGAATGCCGACAGCCAGTCGCAGCCAGTGCCAGCCTGACCGGTCCGGAACCGTGATAGCGTCGATGTGGGCGGCCAGCACTGCCGCCATCACGGCAAAGGGAAGGGCAAAGATGGTGTGGGAGAACCGCACCAGTTCCAGATAGCTTCGCAGCGTCGCCGGCATGGGCCTCAACTTCCCCAGCGGCGGACAAGGTCGTGGGACACCCCGAGTTGATCGCAGATTCGAGCGACAACGAAATCGACAAGATCAGCGATCGACGTGGCCCCGTGATAAAAGCCAGGGGCTGCTGGCAGGACAACCGCCCCCGCCTCGTGAATCGCCTGCATGTTCTGTAACTGTGGAAGCGACAGTGGCGTTTCCCGGGGGACGACGACCAGTTTGCGGCGTTCCTTCAAGTGAACCTCCGCTGCCCGATGAATCAGGTTTTCCCCCAGGGCGCGGGACACGGCAGCCAGGGTACTGCCGCTACAGGGACAGATCGCCATGCCTCCCGTCAAGAAAGACCCGCTGGCGATCGGCGCCATGAGGTTCTGGTAGTGGTGGTAGTGCACCATTCCGGTAGCTGGAGCCGGCCCGCCGAGGAACGCCTCTAGCGAAAAGGCTTGCAGGTCGAGAATTTCGCTGAGTTCCTGTCCGAAGACGGCCTGGCCCGATGGGCTGATCGCCAGGTGCACCTCGCAGTCGGCCTCAAGCAGCACCTGGAGGAGCCGGCGGGCGTAGGGAGCACCAGAGGCGCCCGTGACGCCAAGCACGAGGGGAAGACGAGGGGATGCACTCATGAGGCGGCCTTCGTGGCAATCGACAGGGTGGCGATACCGAACGACAGCGGAATCTGGTCAACGCGTTCAAAGCCGGCCGCCATGATCAGATCGGCCAAGGCCTTGCCGGAGGGAAACTCCTCAACACTCTTGTTGAGATAGGAGTAGGCATCAGCGTGGTTGCGGGCGACGGCATTGCCGAGCCGAGGCAGCACGTTGCGGAAGTACCAGAGGTAACTCGACCGAATGACCGGATTGCCCGGCAGCGAAAACTCGAGAATTGCCAGCCGGCCGCCCGGCTTGCAGACGCGGGCCATCTCGGCCAGACCGCGGTCGGTCTCTGCGATGTTTCGCAGCCCGAAGGCGACCGTGACGAGGTCGAATGCTTCATCTGGGAAGGGAAGGTCCATCGCGTCGGCCTCCACCCATTCCACCGGCAGGCCTCGGGCGCGTGATTTTTCCACGCCCCGGTCGAGCATCGGCAGGCAAAAGTCGCTGCCGACCACCCGGACGCGTGGGCCGGCTTTGGCAGCGTAGGCCAGGGCAAGATCCCCCGTGCCGGTGCAGACATCGAGAATCGCGCCAGTCGGGGGAGGGGCGGCTCGCTTCACCGTAATCCGTCGCCACCAGACATCGATGCCCCCCGAGAGCATCCGGTTGACGGCGTCATACCGGGGAGCGATCTCGGCAAACATGCCGCGGACCTTCTGGCCGCTCTTGTCGACTGCTGGGGTGGACTGGCTGGTGATGATGGGAACTCCGATGGGTATTCAAATGGTCCACTCTCGGGCACGGTCGATAACCAGCTAGACTACAGGTGCCGGGTTGGCCGGCAATCGCGTTGCAGGCCGGAGACAAGCATGCCCGAAAAACGCCTCAGGTGGCACTGCCATTCACGCCCAGATGATATGCCTCCAGCCGCGGTGACGGGAGGTGTTGCTGTCATCATCGACGTTCTGCGGGCCTCAACCACGATTGTCACCGCGATGGCGAGCGGGGCTGCTTTTGTACTGCCGACCGCCGAAATCGAGGTTGCCAGGCGATTTCAGCGGGATCTTCCACCGGGGACGCTGTTGGGGGGGGAACGCGGTGGGGTGTCGATCGCCGGATTCGATCTGGGGAACTCTCCGGCTGAGTATGACCATGGTCGGGTCGCCGGCCGAGGCATTGTAATGACCACCACAAATGGCACCGTGGCGCTCGCCCACTGCCAGCACGCCCGTGAGGCATTGATCGGCTGCCTGGTTAATCGCACAGCGGTCGCCAGGATGGCGGCTCAACTTGCGGATGAAGCGACCGGGGTTCATCTGGTCTGCGCCGGAACGGATGGGCAGGTGACCGAGGAAGATCTGCTCGGGGCCGGGGCCATCCTCGATGCTGCCTTCACCGAGCCAGGTTGTGGCCTGCCGCAACTGGATGCCGCTGGCGAGCACGCCCTGGCGGCTTTTC
>JBDQOY010000305.1:0-14320 GCA_040260935.1 Pirellulales bacterium | reverse complement strand
CCAGCAGCAACTTCGACTGGTCGGCCTGGCCTGCCGCTGGGTCTGGCCCGCAGCCTTCAATGCCCAGCTCGATGCCGGCCTCAATAAATCAGACCTTCTTTCCCAAGTTTCCCTCGGCCTGGCCCAGGACCTTCGGCAGCGCTGCTGCACGGTGTCGGCCTGCTGCCGGCTGGTCTCAGCCTGAGCTGCCTGAGGCAGTGGCACCGCTGCAAGGTCACGCCAGCAGGCTTGGCTGGCATCGGTGGGCAGCGACAGACCGAGTACGTCGAGGAGGCAGCCTGCGGTTGCCGGCAGAGCCGCATCCATGGAGAGCACCGCCGCCAACACACCCCGCTCGAGTGGCTCAAGGGCGGAGCCACCGGCTTTGCGGCTGAAAACTTTTTTGGAATCACCCCACGGGGGGCCGCGGCCATCACGCCAATCGGCAGCGATGGCCGTGGTCAGGTCGGCAAAGCGTTCACGGGGATCCACGTCGTCGGGTGCCGCAGAAGTCGGTGTCTCATCAACCTCCCAGACCGATCCACCAATGACCAATGGCCCGAGGTTTGGGCCATAGCCGGCTTCGTCGATGCCAATCACCAGTGTCATTGGTGTGGCTCCGCAGTCGGGCTGCCATCAGGGTACTGCCGGCAGTACTCATAGATGGCGATGGCCGTCGAGGTGGCGGCGTTGAGACTGTGCGGAAGCCCGGCCAGCGGAATCTCCGCCACCCGATCGAGGCGGGCGAGCACGTCGGGCTCAATCCCGAGTCGCTCGTTGCCGATCACCAGCACGGTGCGACTGGTGAATGCAAAGGAGAACAGGTTTTCCGATCGTGTCGTCTGTTCCAGCCCCACCAGTTCCCAGCCCTCCCGTTTCAGGCGGTCGAGCACCGGCGGCAGGCTGCGGTGCACCTCAATCGCAACGGCTGTGGCGCCGTCACGGGCAATTCGTTCATCAAGTCTGCCGGAACCGCACGCAATGATCCGCTGGATGCCAAAACAGCCACAGGTTCGTACGATATTGGAAAGATTGACCCGGCTGCGGAAGGCTGGGCAGGCGACGAGCAATTCCCGCGGCCCCGTCAGCCGGTGTGGCGGGCGATGGCGGATGTGCTCAAACGATGAATCAGACCACGACATGACTCGTAGCATGACATCTGGTGGCAACGGGCTGAAGCGGGGAATCATCCTGCTCGGGCTGGGGCTGATTGCCGGCTGTGGTTCGGCCGGTCCAACCCGTGCGCCGGAGCCAGCCTCGCAGCCCGCTCCTCCGGTGACCGTGGCGGTGGTCGACTACGACTCCCTGCACGAGCGGATTGCTGCCCACCGGGGGACGGTGGTGGTCCTTGACTGCTGGAGCACGTCGTGCCCGCCGTGCGTCAAGGAGTTTCCTGGGCTGGTCGCCCTGCAGGATGAATACGGTGACCAGGTTGCCTGTCTGTCACTCTCGTTTGACTACGAGGGGTTCGGTCAGCTTGACGAGATCCTGCCACCGGTGCAGGCCTTTCTGGAACAGGTGGGGGCTCATGCGGTTGAAAATCTGATCAGCCGGGATGATGCCGACACGCTCTATGCAAAGTTTGAGCTCGACAGTGTGCCGGCGGTATTCATCTGGGATCGTGCAGGCAAGCAAGTGGCCCGGTTCGACGACAATCTGGCCCGGGAGCAGCTGGGTCGACCGTTCACCTATGCCGACGTGCGGCAGGCCGTTGAGCAGGCCCTTGCCGCGCACCCGGCCCCAGACCCTGAGAAGGAGCAAGGATGACGCAGCCGACGGATCCCCCACCTGCCGGCAGCCAGGCTGCGCCGGCGGCCAGCGATCACGGCCCACGGCGGGGTGATATTGTTCGCAATCCGCTGGGGTTTGGTCGCGAGACGGTCGAGTCGATCATCATCGCTCTCACGATGGCGTTGCTCTTTCGAGCCTTCCAGGCGGAGGCCTTCGTGATTCCGACCGGCTCCATGGCACCCACCTTGATGGGCCGACACAAGGATCTTGACTGCAGTGAGTGTGGCTTCAACTTTCAGGCCGGGGCCAGCCGCGAGGAGGACGATCAGTCGCAGACCTTCCGCACGGAACTATCCCGGCTGACCAGTGAAGTGACTGACCTCCGCCGGCTGACTGAGGACACGGCCGCCGGGCCCCAACAGCGGGAGGTGGCCCGACAGCAGTTGGCGGACCTCGAGGCTCCCGATGGGAAGCTGGCGATGCTCAAACTGCGACTGGCCGGCAAGATGGTGGCCTCGGCCACCTGCCCGAATTGCGGCAACCTGATGAAACTGATTGATGGTCAGGGGCCGGGCGTTCAGTACGATGCCCGTTTCCCGTCCTACAGTGGCGATCGGATTCTGGTCGACAAGTTCGCCTACGATTTCACTGATCCCCGGCGGTGGGACGTCGTCGTCTTCAAGTATCCCGAAGATGCCGACACCAACTACATCAAACGCCTGGTTGGGTTACCGGGTGAGACGGTCAGCATCGCCGGCGGTGACATCTGGACCAGCCGCGACGGGGCAGCACCCACCATCGCCCGCAAGCCGCCTGCTGTCATGCGGGCCATGCTGCAGACGGTACACGACAGCGATCACCCGGCAGCGGTGCTGCAGCGGGAGGGCTGGCCTGCTGCCTGGGTCGATTGGACGGACCCGGCTGCTGACGGGACAGGCTGGCAGGCAGGTGACCAGCGTCGGCACTTCACCACCACATGTCCCGCCGGTGCATCAGCCAGCCTGCGGTTTCGGCATATCAGCCCGTCTGCAACAGACTGGAAAGAGGCCCGGCTCGGTCTCGGGCTCCGGCAGGGGGTGCGGCCGACTGCAGTCGATGACTTTCAGGCCTACAACGCCATCCATTCGACCGGACATTGGGTGGGCGACCTCGCCGTCTCTTGTCGACTGGAAAGCCGTGCTGCCAGCGGCCGCGTGGCGATCGATCTGGTTGATGGTGGCAAGCGGCATCGCTGTCAGTTTGATCTGGCGACCGGTCGGGCCGACCTCTTGGCAGCCAATGGGACGACGAGTCAGGTGGAGACGTCCGTGCGGGGCCGTGGTGCCTGGCAGGTTCTCGTTACCAATGTCGATGATGAGTTGCGGCTGTTTGTGGATGGCGTCTATCGGCCGGCAGCGACGCCGGTGGTCTGGGAGACCCCGCTCGCCGTAGCTGCTGGAGCAACGCCCCGGCTCACACCGGTAACACCCGGAGATGATCAGCCATCCGACCTATCGCCGGTTGGGATCACAGTGACGGGGGCTGACGGCTCGGCAGAGGTGCAGGTGTCGGCTCTCAAGGTTCTCCGGGATGGCTACTACATTGGCGCTGTCGGTGTGGGCCTGCGGGGAGAGATTCGGGACGAGCCGATTCTCAGCTTCCCCCTTGAGTCCGATCAGTTCTTTGTGCTGGGGGATAATTCGGCTGCCAGCAAGGATGGCCGGCTCTGGATTGACGTGCACTATGTCGATCGGCGGCTGCTGGTGGGACGGGCCATGGTGATTTTCTGGCCCCACATGGTACCTGCCGCCTGGCATCTGACCGTGAAACTACCTGTTTTCGGCGAGTTGCAATTGCCCTCATGGCCAAACTTCGCGAGGATGCAGCCAATTCGCTGATCGCTGCCGACTGCCGGTAGCCAGATCGTCCAGGGAAGGATCATGTCGCTGCTGAAAGCCGAAGGACTGGTGAAGATCTATGGCCGCCGCCGGGTGGTCGACGGGGTCTCATTTGAGGTGCAGCAGGGTGAGATTGTGGGGCTGCTCGGCCCCAATGGTGCAGGCAAGACGACCAGTTTTCGGATGACCTGCGGGCTGGTGATTCCCGACGGCGGCCAGGTGCTGCTCGACGATCAGGAGATCACCACCTGGCCGATGTTCAAGCGGTCGCGGGATGGGGGCATGGGCTATCTCGCTCAAGAGCAGAGTGTGTTCCGCAAGCTGACCGTGGAGCAGAACCTGCTGGCGATCATGGAACTGATCGGCATGCCGCCGAAGGAGCGGAAGCGGCGGTGTGAGGAATTGATGGAACAGTTTGACATTGCCCGCATCCGCAAGTCGAAGTCGCACTACATTTCGGGTGGTGAGAAGCGACGGTTGGAGATTGCCCGCTGCCTGGTGACCGAGCCCCGGATCATCCTGTTGGATGAACCCTTTACCGGGATCGACCCGGTGACGATCCACTCGATTCAGAAGGTCATCATGGGCCTGCGAGACTCCGGTATTTCCATCTTGATAACCGATCACCGCGAGCGGGAAACGCTCGCCATCACCGACCGCAGTTACGTGGTGCGGGCGGGCAAGATCCTCTGCCACGGCACAGCCGAGGAAGTCCTCAACAACCCCGATGCGAAGAAGTATTACTTCGGCGAGACGCCGCCGGGCAGTCCGTTCGATACGACCGAAGCAGCGTGAGCGGTCGCCGTTTTGGGTGGCCCGTTAGGTGGTCGATTCAGTGGGGTCGCCGCCTAGAAAATAATTTTCCAGAAACTGCTTGCGGTCGCTCTCGCAGCGGGCGTATTCGACCATCGCCAGCAGTTTTTCTTGATCACGGCGGAGTTTTGCCGCCAGGGCGTCGTCGTCGGCGAGAGCCGGCGGGAGGTCGCCCAGCAGCTGCAGGGCGTGGCGGTTTCCACTGCGGGCAATCGTGCCGTGCCGCTCGAGCATCAGCAGGGCACTCTCCAGCCGGTGGTCATGCCGAGCCTGGCGGCCGAGCAGCTGCTGATTGAGCCAGTCGAGGCCAAAGGCATTGATTCGCTCCAGATCATGGGCGAGGGCGTGGTGAACCTGACGGTAAAAAACAGCATCGGGATTGGCCCAGCGGATGAACTCCATCAGCATTGGCAGGTCGTGTTGGTCGTAGAGCAGCGTGCAGCGGGAAGGGAGGCCGTCACGGCCAGCCCGGCCGATCTCTTGGTAATAACTCTCCAGTGATCCGGGGACCTCGGCATGGGTCACCGTGCGAATGTCCGGCTTGTCGATTCCCATGCCAAAGGCATTGGTGGCCAGCACGAGGGGCTCGGCACCCCTGAGAAAGGCTTCTTGCATCCGCTTGCGATCCCGCGGGTTCAAATTGCCGTGGTAACAGCCGTGGGAGAGGCCCTCGGCGTCCAGCAGGCTGCTGAACCGTTCGAGGGTTTTGATCAGCGTGAAGTAGACGATGTGGCTGCCGGCCTGGGGCTGGGCGGTTGCAAGAGACTCGAGAATCTTCATCAGGTGCCGCAGCTTCTCGTCCTCGTCCCAGACCGCTTCGACTGCAAGCGATAGATTCGGCCGCTCGATCCCCTCGTGGAACAACTTCACCTCGGCAGGCTCAAGGCCTAGCTGCAGGATGATGTCTCGCTGGACCTCGCGCGTGGCGGTGGCGGTCAGGGCGAGGGTCGGTGGGCATCCAAGCAACTGGCGAATGGCACCAACCCGCGTGTAGTCAGGTCGAAAATCATGGCCCCACTGGCTGACGCAGTGGGCTTCGTCGATGGCCAAGAGTGACACTGGCCGCTGCGCGATCACAGTCCGGAAGTCGTCCTTCTGAAAGCGTTCCGGCGTGACATAGAGCAACCGGTAGCGGCCGGCGGCAACGGCCGCGTAACGCTCCTGCCGCTGCTGCTTGGTCAGGGATGAGTTGATAAAGCTGGCATCAACGCCACGGCGGGTAAGGGTATCGACCTGATCTTTCATCAAGGCGATCAGCGGGCTGAGTACGACGGTCAGCCCGTCAAAGAGCAGGGCCGGTAGTTGGTAGCAGAGGCTTTTGCCGCCACCGGTCGGCATCAGCACCAGGCTGTGGTGGCCCGCGAGGGTGCGTTCGATGATGGCCTGCTGGTTTCCCTGAAAGGTCGTATGGCCAAAGACGGTGTGCAGCGTGGCGTGAATCGGTGGTGGCGTGGTCATTCAGTTGCAGGGGCCCGACCGGCTGCGGCTTTGGCAAACGCCTCGGGGTCATCGAGCACGAACATGTGACCATGGTCGGCGGTGACAATGACCACCGTGTCTTCCCAGCCCCCATGGTCTTCAATCCAGCGAAACAGGGCGTCCACGGCCGCATCGCCACTGTGCACGGCACCGATGGCGGTGTCGATGTTGTTGGCATGAGAGGCCCAGTCGACATCCCCCGCTTCGATGAGCAGCCAGAAGGGGCCGCGGCTTGAAAGCACGTCGAGGGCGGTGGTGGTCATCTCGGCGAGGGTCGGATTCTCAGTGAGATCGGCGGTGGTATACGGTTTGATTGGGGCGTACTTCTTGCGGAGTGCCGCCGGTGACCCCGCTGCGATTTCACCACCGATCGGGTTGTAGTCACCACAGGCGGTCTGGAAGGGCAGGTGGCCGTCAGCCGTGCCGAAGAATCCAAACAGGCCCCGGTCAGTCTTGATAGCGGCAGTGGCGGCTGCGGCCAGGACCGCGCCTCCCCGGCGTCCTGCGGTTCGGGTGACCACCTGGTAGCGGCCGCCCTTGGTTGCGTCGATCGCCTGCAGCGTTGAGTCGGCCAGATATTTATTGCCCGGCTCGAAGTTGCGGCCCTGCTGGTCATCGGCCTTTGCCGACACACCGTGGCCCGTGCCGATGAGCACATCGAGGCCCGGCGCGGGCGGCGTTCGCCGGGAGACCGAGGGCTGGCCGAGCAGGTCACGGGAGAGGTCTTGATAGTCATCGCGGCTGACGTTGCAGGCATAGGCACAGGCCGGTGTGGCGTGGGAGATCGGCACGCTGGTGACGACCCCAACGGCATAGCCAGCTTCCTGCAGCGTGATGCCGATCGGTTCGAGCGGCTGGCCCTGTGGGTCGACATTGATGGCCTTGTTGTACGTTTTTCGGCCACTGCATAGCGCGGTGGCTGAGGCAGCTGAGTCAACGACGGCATGCGGGCAGTCGCGATCCTTGCCGATTAGATAGCGGCTGTCGGCGAGGCGGTCCCACGGGGTGCTGCCGCCGCGGCGAACGTCATAGCCGCCCGGCGTGGTGCCACCGGGGGTGATAACCATCTGGGCATCAACGTCAAACGTGGTGCCCGTGTTGGCTGGGCTGGTCACGCACCAGCCAAAGTCAGTTGCCGCCCCGCGATATCGCTGGAAGGCAAAGACATCACCGCGGCCCTTGGTGTAGGGGACCCGACCGGTTGCCGCGATCGCCGCCGTGCGGGTGGTGTGCCAGTCGAGTCCGTCGAAGACGACCAACACAACTCGCTGGGCGCCGTCGGCGACTGCCTGCAGTTGCAGGCCGTGGATATCGGTCTGATCGAAGTAGTCAGCCTCGGGGTTGAGGGTGTTCTCGGGCAGCTGACCGTAGAGAGTTTCTAGCGTCGCCGCATCACTGTAGGGGCTACCCGCTCCCTGGAGCCCGCTGAGATCGGTGCCGAAGGTGTAGACAGGGATCAGGCGATTGGAGTGGTTCGACCAACTCACGTACGTCCCTGGCTGGTCACCCCAGTGGCCCCAGTCGGCCCGGCCAGACCGTTCAGCTTCCATCTGCAGCTGTCGAATCGGGTCGTCAGCGGCGTGGGTGGTGGTCACCGGAACAATGCTCGCGGTGAGACAGGCAAGGAGGAGAAATCGCGTCATCAGTCAGTGGGTGTGCCAGTGGTAGGAGTGTTGTTGACGGAAGCCTTCGATTCGGATGGTTCCATCAGCGCGAATGTCAACAACCGAGTAGGCATTATTGTTCGCACCGCTGCCTTCTACCATGGCGGCACACGTGCAGTAATGGATGCCGCCGATTTCCCGATGATCGTTGTGATGGCTATGGCCCTGGAACACGGCGAGCACCCGTCCGGACTGCTCAAGTTGCTGACGGACAGCGGCATGATTCCGGACGCTGTAGTGGTTGCTGACATCGAGCCGTTGGTGGGCGAAGACAAGCACCGGCTCATCACCTTTCGCAAGTTCTGCAGCGAGCCAGTCCATCTCTTCGGGCGGGATGTTGGTGTCGGTCCACTGAAAGTTCTTCCGGCCGTAGGGAACACCGTCATGCCGAAAGCAGGCATCGAGCACAATCAGGTGGATGCCGGCCCGCCGGAACGAATAAAACGAGCGTTCCTGCCCGACCTGGTCGAGCACCTCGTCCTTTCGCAGCGTCTGCACGCAGTGATTGCCCAGCACATAGTGGCGATCGTCCGAGATCGTTGAGAAAGCCCGGTTGATCTGCTGGAGAGAGGCTCGTTCCGCCTCGATTGAGTCGCCGGCATCGATCAGGTCACCCAGTTCAACCAAGAATGCCAGTGAGGACTCCCGAAAACAGTCCTGCGCCTCGGCCAGCTTGTCGAGGGTCTCCCGGTAATAGCGGGTGCCGGCGGCCGGTTTGTCGGCGTAGTGGAGATCGGTGACCAGTCCAAACCGCAGCCGGCTTGCCGGCGTCGGAGCGGCAAGGCTCTGAGCAACCGGGGATGCGGCAGCCAAGACCAGCGTGCCATCACGGAGGAATGTCCGGCGAGTGTTTTGTCGTGGCGAAGGTATGTTCATGGTCGCGCCGACGTGTCTTTCAATACGTTCGATTGTGCTCACGAGAACAGGATAGCGTAATGCGGTTCTTCTGCCTCACCCTTGTTGGCATCGCCGTGATGGTGACTGCCGCCGCCGCTGCAGAACCTGGTCGCCGTTATGACCTGGTTGCCCGGGCCAGTGAAATTGACAAAGCTGCTGGTGCACATCCGGAGATCGGCTTTCCGTTCTCCGATCCCAAGACCGGCAAGCCGGCCGACCTCGAGCATGCGGTGGTTGATACCAGCGTGCCGAGCCAGGGGCGGCTGGTGATCTGGCTGATGGCCCACAACGCCGAGTTGTTTGATCGGATTGCAGGGTACGGCCTGCATGGAATCCAGGTGCACTATGCCAACCGCTGGTTCGGCACACTGAAGCCAGCAGTCCGTGACGCAGGTGATGTGCTCGGCAAGATTCGGCTGGAGGCGGCGACCGGCGAGGATGTCAGCCCGCTGGTGGCAATCCCCAAGGCCGACAGCATGCGGGAACGGGCCCGGCAGTTTCTGCTGTGGCTTGACCACCAGAACTCAGCAGGTTCGTGGTCTCAGTTTCTCACCGATGACCACAGTGACGTCCGCTGGGACAAGGTGACGCTGGCCGGCATTTCGCATGGGTCGACGACGGCTGCCCGGTTTGCGATGCACCAGTCGGTCGATCGCGTCGTGATGTTCTCCGGGCCGCGTGACAATACTGAGACCTGGCAAGGAGGGCCGTCGGCGACAGCCCCGAACCGTTTCTTCGGTTTTAGCCATGTGCTAGACACTGGCTGGGAGCAAGACCACTACTGCCGCTCGTGGCAACTGCTGCGAATGAATGAATGCGGCCCACTCGTGAACGTCGAGCAGGTGCCACCGCCCTACGGCAACAGCCGGCGGCTGATCAGCGACTGTGACATGGGGGGCAGTAGCCGGCGGGCGCACTCGGGCGTGATCCCCGGCGGCAACGCCTGCAAGGATGCTGAGGGGAACTATCTGCACGAACCGGTCTGGCGGTATCTGTTCACGCATCCGCCTGATCAGGTCGGTGTGGCTGTTCCGCCCGACACGGACTGCGAGATGACGCCCCATTAACGAAGCAATCAGCCGCCAAAACTGACCTTGGGCGGCTTCATGCTGCGAAGGGTCAGTACGGAGCCGACGGACATCAGTGCAAGCCCGAGCCAACGGGGAGGCTCGACAACCTTTCGGCTCCATGCAGGGGCCACGCCGGGTTCCGTGGGTACCGGTGCCACCGCAATCAGACGGCTGGAAAAGTCACTCAGCGTGAACGACTCCACCATCCGGAATTGGATGCCGACGAAAAAGACCAGCAGGCCGAGAAAGAGAATAGTCTGACGTCTCACGGGTTTGCCTCTCCACGCAGCCGGGAAGCGGCCGCATAGAAGGAAGATCGTTCAGCGTCTGGCTGGTGGATCAGCCCGAGGGGCAGATTGCCGGTTGTAACGGCTGACGGGGATGCAGCAGAAAAGATCGGGCCAAGCCCGATGGCAGAGCGGCTGGTACCCGGGGCGACGGGTTAGCCGGCGGCAATGGCGACGGCTGCGGCCTGTCCCATGGAGCCGAAGTTGAGCGAGATGGCAGTCGCCGGCCGGCCGCTGAGGGGTTCGCCGTGGACGACGGTGATCGGGCAGGTGGGGTCGGGCGTTTGGTAGTTCCGGGTTGCCGGAATGGTGCCGGCCTCGACAGCTAGCACGCTGGCGGCGAGTTCCAGCAGGCCGCCTCCAGCTCCGGTATGTCCGAAGTTGCTTTTCGGGGCGGTCACCGGTGTGTCACCGACCTCAGCGGCAATCGCCCGGGCTTCGGCCTGATCCATGGCCACGGTACTAAGGCCATGGGCATTGATGTGGCCGAGTGTTTTGGGTGCAAGCCCCGTCTGCCGGAGCACTTCGCTGAGCACCAGTTGCACTCCGCGACCAGTTGGTGGTTCCTGGCTGGTTTTGGGCTCGCAACGGGCTGCAGTGGCGAGCAGCCGGCTGCGAATGCGAGCGGCACGGCGGTCCGCGTGGGCCCTCGATTCAAGCACCAGCACACCAGCCCCCTCAGCATTGACGAGGCCGTCCCGGTCGCGGTCAAAGGGCCGGCAGGCAGCCTGGCAGTCGTCATTCCGTTTTGAGAGTTGCGAGTTGCCACGGGCAACTAGTGCGGTGGGGTGCAGCCGGGAGCCGGTTCCCCCGACCAGCATGATGTCGGCCCAGCCTCGCTGAATGACGCTGGCCGCCTCGGCGACTGCAAGCAGGCTCGACACATCCCCCAGCACGATCGTGTTGTTCGGACCGCGGGCGTCCTGGGCGATCGCGATGTGCGACGCGGTCATGTTTGGCAGGTGCTTTAGCAGCCAGAGCGGATGCAACTCTTCATGGATCGCCTCAGCCCACTGCTCGTAAGCAAACGCCCCGTCAGCCATTCGGGCCCGACGATAGGTTGTTTCAAGGTCATCAAGATCGGCATAAATCATGTCGTTGCCGAAGACCACCCCAAACCGTTCGGGATCAAGCCGATCGCTGCTGATGTCGGCATCGGCCATGGCAAGGTCAGCCGCGGCGAACCCAATTTGGATTTCGCGACTCATCACCTTCAAACTCTTGCGGGGCCGAACGTAGAGTTTCGGGTCAAAGGATGGAATCTGGCCACCGAACCGAACGCTCAAGCCGCTGGAGTCAAACAGGTCAATCGGTCTGATGCCGCTCTCGCCGGCCAGCAGCGCACGCCAAAAGGCGTCTGCCCCGATGCCGATCGGGCTGACGACGCCGACGCCAGTGATCACGACTTCTGGTGGGGAGTTCATGGCTTGCACAACCATAGGTTATCGGATGCCGACAAAACGAAACTCAAGCCCAGCCCATCGTGGGGGAATGCGACGAGTGCCTTCCCGGGAAATCGGCACGACCGGAACTCCGGCTCGTTTCGTCAAGGCGTTCGCGGATGGGCCCGCCGCCACTCGGCTGGTCGAAGCGGCTGGGGGGCTGCCCAGAGGCCGCGCTGGGCATGCCGTGCCGCCCGTTCCGCGGCAACGAAGTCGGCAGGAGCGGAGGAATGGTCAAAGACCCAGGCATCGCCGTCAGCAATGAGCTCTCGGTTGAGGTTGCGTGAGCCAATCCAGAGGACACCCAGCAGCCGGTCGTACTGGTCGCGACCGTGCGGGGTGACTCGCACCGGAACGCCGGTGACCTTGCGGGTGAGTGCAGCCCGAGCTGCCTTGCCGTGCTCCTGCCGGTATTCCGGCGCATCAATGCCCAGGAGGCGGATCCGTTCGGTGCGACCATTTGGTGCGACGGCGGTGACCGTGTCGCCATCATGCACGGTGCTAATTTTCCATTCGGTATCGGGTGGCGTGTCGAGGTTGTGCTGCGGCTGGCAGGCGCGGGTGGTGAACACCATCACGAGCAGCCCAGCCGCCATGATTACCTGCCGGAGTGGTGCCCGCAGTCGTCGTGCCATCGTCTGCCGCATCTCTCTTGAGGCTGCTGAAGAATTGAGTCGTCAGGTCTGAGTTTAGCCGACGTCTCTCCAGCACTGCGGCGGTTGGCGGTCTGGCAGCCAGTGGCTTGGCAGGGCAGTTAACTTGGCCGCCGTCCCGAGCCCCCGCGGCCAGAGGTAGACAAGCCAAGCTGTTCCCGGCGGGCTGACATGGCGCGGCGATATTCGGTTCGCTTCGCCCGCTCGGCAGGTGAACTGGCATCCAGCCGCTCCTTTCGGCGTTCGTTTCGGGCTTCTTCGGTGCGTGGCCCGCGGGAACCCCATTGCGGGCCTTGGCCTGAGGGTCCTCTTGCTTGCCCTGTTCCATCAGCGGCCGGTGGCCGTCCGTTCGACGCGCCATCGGAGGTACCACCGGCTTGACTGGCTTGAATTCGAGTGGCCCGTTCGGCAGCCCACTGTTTTCGCCTGGCTTCGCTCTCCTTGATCCGACGATCAAGTTCGGCCATTCGTTGTTCAGGGGGAAGGACAAAGTATGAGCCCAACTCTGCCCGCTCCCGGGCGGCAAATAGCCGCCCCATCTCGTGGCGAACCTGCGGACGCTGGGAATCGGGAAGATCGCGAACCTTCTGAAAAAAGTCGCCCATATCAGGGCCACGTTCACTGTATGGGATTTCATTCCGGGCCACCCGGTTCAACCGGGTGACTTCCTGATCGACCAGGATGCGGAGTTCGGCGACGGCTGCCGGCGGCGAAAAGACCCCGGTTGTCCAGAGGAGCAGCCAGATGCCGATGCCAAGCAGGGCAGCCGAACCAAGCAGTTTTTTGCTCACTGAGCGGCCGGAAGCTGGTTTCCCGTGGCGTCTGACAGCATCGCGAATCGATTGGCGGCTTGCGGCGGAACGGCTCATGGCGTTCTGGTCCTGCGACAGGGGCAAATAGGGCTGGTGTGTGGGCGGGGCCACCCTTGTTTCAACGGCCTGGCGCCGGGGCAGTTGCGGTGACTTCTCCCCAGGAAAATAGCCCAGGGCTCGAACGTTTCAGCTGGGCACTATTCCTCGCGCTGCGAACAGTTTCTGGGATCAGACAAACCATTCTTCCCAGGGAATGTACTTCCCCAACAGCCCGCCGATCACGAGACCAACCGCAGCTCCCGCGATGGATAACGGCGTTGATTGTAGTTCACCGAGGCAGAGAGCCCCGACCGCCGCGCCGAGCAGGCAGAAGCACCCAATCCAAATGAAATTGAAGATTTTAAGCATATTTTCTTGTTCTCGCATGATTTCTGAGGCAGGGTATAGAGGCTGCCGAAGGATCGGCGAAGGCGTTCTGTGACTCCTCGGCATGGTGAGGATCAGTCCCGCCAAGGGCGGTCGCTGCTTTGTATTATCGTAGGACTGAAAGAAAAACCGATGTGGCGAACAACTGACACGCTCGTTCCCTGTGAGAGGCTTGAACCCAAACTCCCCCTGACCGGTGACGCTGGAATCAGTCGACCGGAACTGGTGGCTCCGGAAGTGGTGTTTGTCAACAATGCCGCCATTGGGCCAATCCCGATCACCTTTGAACGCGCCGACTTTTTCAGTGACGGTGTCGAGAGTTTTCTGGTCGGCCAAGTTGCTAGCGGTGCGGTTGAAAAGTACGACGTGGCAACCGATTCGTGGCGGGATATCTCACCCACACCGACCACATCAAATCCAAATCAGTTGCTGCAGGCATTGTCAGCCCGACTCATTCAGGACGGTGATCAGATTCGGTGGGTGCCGGGCTCAAACAATGACCTGCGCGAGGCCTTCATGGTGGTTGGGTGGAACGAGGGGCGAGCACTTCCCGATCCACCCAATGACGTGCCTGGCCGGCAGCTCGCCAATCTGGTTGTTGAGCTCGCTGAAACTGAAGGAGCGTTTGATTTGGAGTGGCTGGCCGCGTTACCCTCGCCACCGAAAGTGGAGCCGACCCACTTTTATCCAGTCACGGAAATCAACGGGGCCGTGCCAGATGGTGAACTGAAGCCGCTGCAGAATGTGCAGTCGTTGGTTCCTGCTGGACTGATCGATTCATTCGGCCGTGAGGTGATCATTCATCGGGGAATCCGGGAGGCAGGAACTCGTGTCGGCATCCACATCCATGAATACGGCGGCTATACGCTGGTGCTCTCGGGAACCATCACCGATTTTGTTGAGGGCAAAGCCAACAGCACCTACCAGGCTGGCGAGTGGTACTACATGCCGGCAAACACGCCGATGGCCGCGGCCAATCTTGGCACGGAAGATGCGGAATTGATTGACATCTTCTTGGTGCCTCCGGGGCAGCCGGAAATCACCATCATTGAGCCGGGCTGGGATTTCAATGATGCCGACGGCGTGTCAGATGGGCTACAGTAGGCGTCGGTTGCTGACCGACTCGCCATTGGCACGATCCGTTCAATGGCTTCAGGACTTTGTCACGGCAAAGCACCGGCAGGGACATT
>JBDQOY010000304.1:0-18244 GCA_040260935.1 Pirellulales bacterium | reverse complement strand
GAGCAGGGCAGAGGCCAGGAACGCAAGCAGCAGTCGTCTCATGGGGTGTCTCCAGGTGGGAAAGGAACTCAAAATCGCACCATCACGATACACGACCCGGCAGGAAATCGTAAAAGCAACTTTTCAGACGGTAAAGCGGGTAATTTCGCCCTTGAGTTCTTCGGCGGCTTTGTGGAGAGCTGTCGTTGCGTTGCGAAAGGCGTCAAGTGCCTGTTCGCTTTGCGACGCTTCGTCAGCAACAAGGCACATCGCTTCACGAATTTGCTCAGCGCCTTGGCTCTGAGACTGTGTGCCTTCAGCAACAAGCTGGAACTTTTCGGTGATTCCTTTGACAGAGGAGATGATTTCGGCGAGTTGCTGGGAAATACTCCCAATTTCGATTACGCCGGTATCAACGCTTTTCGTTAAAGCGTCCATTTCCATAACACCGGAAGAGACGCTGAGTTGCATGTCTTTGACAACCTGTTCAATCTCTAGGGATGCAACGGCCGTCTGGTCGGCAAGCCGGCGTATTTCCCTTGCAATGACGAGAAATCCTGTGCCGTACTCGCCAGCCTTTTCTGCCTCAATAGCAGCATTGATTGAAAGAAGATTTGTCTGATCGGCAACCTTGGTGATAGTCGTGACGGCTAGGTTGATTGTTGATGCACGTTCGTTGATGATGGCTAGGCGTGTGCCAAACGATGCGGTACTTTCAGCAAGTTTCCGCATTGTTCCATCCATGTTGACGAGGCTTTCCCGACCTTCAATAGCCTTTTCGCCAGCTTGTACGGCCATCTCGTTCACGACGTTCATCGTGTGCGCGAGTTCTTTGCCAGTTACCGAGATTTCCTCGACCGCCGCGACGGTCTGAGAGGTGGACTGCCCAAGATGCGTAACAACCTTTTCCTGGCGCTCCCCTGTGCTTTGGAGGGTTGATGCAGTTCCAGCAACCGCGTCGGTCGCTAGCTGTACGCCACTGATGAGCGAATGGAGGTCAGTCGTCATCGTTTGAAGAGCTTCCATAAGAAGGGCTGTTTCGCCACGGGTTTCAATCTGAATAGTCGTACTGAGATCACCTGCTGCGACCCTTCGTGCGAGTTCAATTGCGTGATTTATCGGGTTGCTTATGCTCCGAGCAACGAACAGAGCAACCACTGCCACAATGCATCCGGTAATGACAAGCAACGAAATGAGTGCGGTCCGTTGGAGGCTTACCAGTGCGAACGCCTCGGTCGCATCTTGTTTCACGACGAGGCCCCAGCGGTAGCTCGGGAGATAGCACCACGCTGCGGCGACCTGCTCACCGCGATAGTCAGGGAATTGGCCATCGCCGCGGGAGCCACTTGAAGCAAGCCGAGCACCACGTGCATCTTCATCGTCAAGGGGGATGGTCAGCCGAAATGCTGCGTCGGGTTTGTGACGCAGTGGCGAGGTGATTCTTACGGTCTGCTCGATACGTTCGGCTGCAAGGACCTCGCCGGTTGTGCCGAGCCCAGTTGTGTCAGAGAGAACCTTCCAGACATGGTCTGGGCCAAGACCGAGCGCAAGAACACCGATTACCCTTTCATCAGAAAATATTGGTGCAGTGATAAAAGAAATTGGTTTGGGTGACCTACCAATCATCTCGAAACGACCAAGGTCTGACTGGAGTAGTGTTCGCGAGCGGTCAAAGCCTTTCCCAATTTCAGCGTTCGCGTAGTTGCCCGTCGTCAGCGAGGTTTCCACGGGGATGTCCGCAATCTGTGAATACACAACGCGGCCGTTGCCATCGATTAAGAGCAGGCTGTCGTATCCGAAGGATGCAGTGACGTAGTTAAAAAAGTCCTCAAAAGGACTCGCGGTCTCAAGGAGTAGGCTACGGGTCTCCGTTGGTGAAGCCGTGGTGACGGCAGATAGCAACTTGAGGGCCTCGATAAAAGTTGGGCTTCGTGCAAGTGTGGCACCGTCCTGTACTCGCTCAAGCGCGTAGGCCTCCAATTGAATTGCTCTTGCAGAAGCAATTTGTACGAGTCGCTCTCGAACCGTATTTTTCAACGCTTTATTAGCGAGTTGCCCGGTTATGGCCGTGAGCACACCACACGGGAGCAAGGCGATAAGCAGGAACCAGAAAAGTAGTCGTCGAGCGAGTGTTCGTTTTTTGGCCGAGCGAACTGTGGCGAGGCTCATCATGGAGGCCCTCCAGCAGCCGCAACTGGAGCAACGCTTGTGTTGCTCCAGCCAGCCCACTCGCGGTGGAGATCTTCAACAAATTTTGTCCAAGCCACCCGCGATCGAGTCATTGGATATGGAACTGGACGAACTGGTCCCCCACTCGACCAGACAATGTCAAATTGGCCGTCTTTCCTGATCTTGGCAATGAAGGAGGGTCTCCATGTGTGCTGGGTTTCAGGATCGACTGCGATAATCCCATCGGGCGCATCGAGGCTCTGCTGACGGAGGGCGTTGCGTACTTGATGGACATCAGTGCTGCCGGTCTCACGGACAGCGTTAGCCCAGAGTTTGACACTGCTATAGGCAGTTGCGATCACATCACTCGTAACCCGATCGGATCCGTACCGCGATTTGAATGCGGAGACAAAGCGACGATTTTGCTCGTTATCGATTGACTGGAAGTAATTGCATGCGGCATAGTGACCCACCATGTCGGTGTGGTCGACGCTTCTTAATTCGTCCTCTGCTATAGCGAAGTGAACCACTGGGATTTGACTTGCGTCGATCCCTGCGAGGGCGAGTTGTTTGAAGAAAGCAATTGCGGAATCGCCGACGACGGAACACAGTATGACGTCGGGCTTTGTCGCCTTAATATCTTCAATATACGGCCTGAGGTCAGTGCCTCCGAAAGGAACGTAGGCTTCTTCGACCTTCGTAGCGTCGATGCCGGCGAGCTGATCGCTAATGATTGCATTTACGCAATGGGGCCAGATGTAATCAGAGCCAATGAGGAAAAAGCGGCGCGCACGAAGGGTTGAATGACACCATTGAACAGCAGGTGTGATTTGCTGATTCGGAGAAGCACCTGTGTAGACGACTTGAGGAGAGCTTTCGAGGCCCTCATAAAAAGTTGGATAGACGAGGAGATGATCAGCCTCTTCTACAACAGGTAGTACGCTCTTACGGCTTGCACTTGCCCAGCATCCGAAAAGAACGCACGCTTTTTCCTTCTGGATCAGCCGCTGTGCCTCATTCGCAAAGGTTGGCCAGTCGGATTGGCCGTCAGCAATGATCCACTCGACAGGTCGTCCAAGAATACCTCCCGCGGCATTGATTTCTTCGAGGGCGAGAACCTCGGCGTCGATCATTGACCGTTCACTGACCGCGATGGGGCCGGTCTGTGAGTGAAGGATGCCAACCACGATTGGGCGGCGGTCTACCAGGAGGCGGTCGAGCAGGCCCCAGGTGAGCCCCAGCCCAACGAGGCATCCAAGGACGATGCCGCACCAGCGGAGGGCCCTTTTGACGGAACGTGTGGGCAGCGGTGAAGTGGCCATGGCGATCAAGCGTGAAGAATGAGGCGAAGAGACTGCCCGCAATTCTTGCCTATTTTGCCTGGCCGTGCGCGTGTCACCTGTCGGTTTTCTTGCCGTTGGTATCGATCGGCCTAAGCGTCGTGCCCTCACGAATGCCGGCTGGAGCGGTTCGTTTGGACTCGATTGCCGTGATGGGCCTCACCCAGATGTTACGGAACTGGACCGGGTTGTTGTGATCCTGGAGCCGGATCGGCTGTTCCGGCGGGTGCGGCTTGTAGCGGGGGGGCCGGTTGTAGGGGGTGTCGCCGAGGAGTTCGAAGTGATTCTGCACCAGTACCCCGTTGTGCAGAACGGTGACGGTGGCGGGTCGCTCGAGGCGGCCCTCGGCAGAAAACCGTGGGGCCTGCCAGATGACGTCATAGGTATTCCATTCCCCGGGCTTCCGCATCGCGTTGACCAGCGGCGGCGTCTGCTTGTAGATCGCAGCGGCCTGCCCGTCGAAATAGGTGGTGTTGTCATACGAGTCGAGAATTTGAATCTCGTAAGGACCGAAAAACAGCCCACTGTTGCCTCGCCCCTGGCCGGTTCCGGTGGCGGCTGCGGGGCTTGCCCATTCGATGTGCACCTGGCAGTCACCAAAGGCCTGTTTGGTGGAGATCATGCCTTTGCCGGCCACCAACGCGCCATCAGCGACCTGCCAGCGGTCGGCTCCCTGCCAGGCCGAGGCATCGGTTCCGTCAAAGAGAATGACGGCATCACTGGGGGCTGCACCTGCTGTCGCCCCAGGGGTCACGATGGCCGGCTCTGCCCATTCGATGCCCGAGAGATACTCCCCACCGAAACTGCTACTCGAGTGGAGAACCACGCTGGTGAGACAGCAGACCGTGAAAGAGACCAGGCTGGAAGCTCTCGTGTCGCAGCCTGCATGGTGGAAGAAAGCGTTCATTGAGGGACCTTGATGACTCGAGGGATGGGGAAACAACACATCACGCAGCCGAAGCGGTTGATGGCGTGTGGAGAAGTATGTTCCGGCGAAGCCGAAAATGACAGGCAGTTCAATTGCCGGCAGGGGCGGCATAACCGGCGCAACCGGGAGTGCGAGCGATTGCGGCAGTGGATCGAGGCCGGAAAGTCGACGCAATCGACAGGGTTGCGGCGTAGACTACGACGAGTCGCGTTGGCGGCCATCCCGCAGCAGTGAGTGATTCCGGAGACTGTACGACATGCCCAAATTAGGACTTGCACTCTCCGGTGGTGGTTTTCGCGCAACCCTGTACCACCTTGGCGTGGTCCGGTATCTCCGAGATTCCGGGCAACTTGAGCATGTCAGCGATATCGCGTCCGTATCAGGTGGCACGATCCTGGCTGCCCATTTGGTGGTGAACTGGGATCGCTACACCGGCAGCGATGAGGAGTTTGCTGCAGCATCTGCCGAACTCGTGAAGTTCGTTCAGTTTGATGTGCGGAACCACATTGTCCGCCGCCTGCCGTTGCTGTTTGCGGCCCGGTTGCTTGGCAGGCTGGCCCGACAACAGGTGAGCCACTTCACCCCCAATAGCGTGCTTGAACGGTACTACCGTGAGTTTCTCTACGGCGACACCTGTCTCTATGAACTGCCCGATATGCCTCGTCTACACATTCTCGCGACCAATGTGAGTGATGGCGTTATGTCGGTCTTCAATAAAACCGGACTGCATATCCAGGAGCGGGATGGGCAGCCCGGAGCAAGGTTTCACCGCATTCCCGGCCAGATGGCACCGTTGCCACGTGTTGTGGGTGCCTCGTCTGCCTTTCCCGGCTTCTTTCCGCCAGTTGAAATCTCGGCAGCTGATCTAGGGGTTCGGGAAGGTCAGTTTCCCACCGAGTCGTTCACGGATGGTGGGGTCTACGACAACCTCGGTATCCGGGCTTTTGCCTGGCTTCAAGAGGAGGTCGGGACGTTCGACCAGGTGCTTGTTAGTGATGCGGGAAAGCCGTTCCAGGTTTTAGACGAGGGGTCGCTCGGCTTCGTTGGACAATCGATTCGCGCCTCAGACATTCTCTGGGATCGTGTCTGGCAGCTTGAGCGGGAAAACTTCGGCCAGCAACCAGGTTTTGCCTTTCTACCGATCACCGAACTTGTTTCACCAGAGGAGGATCCAACTGCTCAGCACCCGGTCGTGCAGATGGAGGTCCAGTCGATTCGGACTGATCTCGATCGGTTCACCGACTGCGAGATCAATGCATTGGTCCGACATGGCTACGAGGTCAGCCGAAAGATTTGCAAGCGGCTGGGATTGACCGGACATGAAACCGCGGCAGTGCAGCCGCCGTGGTCGCCATGTGTCGAGGGACCGGTAGCTGAAAAATTTCCAGAGTCATCGCCACCAGGGGTGGTGAATCGGGAAGCATCTGGGGCGACCAAGACATCTCGGGATCTGAGAAAGTCGAGTCATCGGAAAGTCTGGTCCACGTTGCTCGACTATCGAGACTGGCCATCGTACCTCTACGTTGCAATAGCTGTAGTACTACTCATTGCCGTCCCACTGTATGTGTACCGACTGCACCGCCATGCAGCGATGCTCAGCAGTGTCATCGACTCTATTGCGATTGGTGACCCAGACATTCGGCAGATTCTTGATCTTGTCGAGGGCACTGCCGCAGACGACTGGCCGGTGGTCACAGTCGGCGAGCTCAGTGAGCCGATTGAAGTCAATATGAAGGGGGTAGACGTTCTATCTCAGAGCAGGATTTTTGACCTGCGGGAGTTCAACCCTCAGAAAGCGAATGTTGGGTCTCGTGGCCTGGTGACATTTTGGGATCGAGTCGTCATTCGATTTACAGAAGACTACGAGGGCGACCGAAAGGTTGTTTTTACTAGCGTTTTTCCGATGGAAGACGTCGAGGTAAGGCAGCCGCTGAACCAGCCGCAGGCGGTCTTCAAGCGAATAAAGCAGGAGGACGCGACTGGAAACGATTCCCTCGCTGAACTGCATGCCCAGCATCAGGTGATTTTCGATTTGTCTTCTGTCCCGATCGGTGAGCGAGTAACGCTTCAGGCAGTGACACGGGCACGATTGCCAGTGTCGATGTCAGGACACTTCCCTTTCTTTGTCAACAAACGAACGGAGTTGCTCACATCCTGGGTGCTCTTCCCCGAAGACCACCCCTACACCACGTATCGGTTGGTGCAGTACCCGGCGGACAAGTCACGGCCACCGACGAGCATGGATCCACGGTTTGCGATCGATCACCCGTATGGAACGCTGATCGGCTGGTCGGTGATCACGCCTGAGGAGGGGATGGTGTACGAGTGTCGCTGGGCGACACGAAATTAGTCGAGAAGCCGTCTGCTAGTCCCACGGCAGTCTCCTTTTTTGTGCGGTGGCGGGCCCAGGCGACAAACGCAATCAACAGCAGCAGGAAGTAGCCGGGCAGGAGTTGCACCACCCGGTCAAAGGCGACCCCTTGTGGGGCGTCCGGGGCTGCCTTCTCCACGGCGGTGACCGCCGCTGCGAAGGCGAGGCTCATCAGGCCATAACTGACATTCACCGCCAACCCCCGAAAGCTCAGCACGGTGGCCCGGTGGTCGGAATCGACCAGTTGGTTGAGATAGTGGCTCTGCAGGAACATCATGAGCCGCATTGACAGCGACAGCAGCATGAAAAAGGCGACGCCCCACCAGGGGATGAGCAGAGCGGTGCCCGTTAGGCCGATGGTGACCACGCCTGCCAGTAGCCAGAAGTTCGCCCGTGGTGACTGTCGGGTGGCCAGTCGCCGCATCGGGGCCGCGGCAAACAGGCCGATGACAGCGGTGCCGGCACTGATGATGCCAAAGAGGAGCTCAGGAATCTCGATGCGGGCGTAGAGTTGACTGGAGACGACCAGCAGTTGCCGGATCGGCTGATCAAACAGCACGCCGGCTGCAATCACGACGAGGACGAGCGGGTTCGTCAGAATCCAGCCACCGGTCCGGAGGGTCTGGCGGAAAGGCTCCAGCAGCCCGACCCGGCGGGTGGGGCTGTGGCCATCGCGGGGTTCGTGCATTGCCAGAGTCACTCCGATGGCGGCGCAGGCAGAGCAGAACGTCAGCCAGACCGGCAGCCGGAAGGTGTCGTCGAAGGTGAGCCCAAGCGGCCAGCCGAGCCAGGCTCCGCCGGCATTGAAAAGATCGGGCGAGTAGACAAGGCTTCCGCTGATCATGGCGATGATCGTGGCGATGCCCCCGACCTGCATGAGGCGTTCGAGCACCCGTGGCCACTCGGTTTCCCGGTTGGCCGCCTTCAGTGAGTCGTAGGCAAGGGCCTCGTCGGCCCCCGAGGCAAAGGCTTCGGCGGCTCCGCTGAGAATTCGGTTGAGCAGCAGGGCGGGCAGCACCCAGGCAGAGCCCACCGGCACGAGGGCCAGCAGGAGCATCTCCAGGGCCATCATTGTCGCTGCGGCGACGAGCAAGGCCTTCCGCCCCACCAGATCGGCCAGAGCTCCCGAGGGCACCTCGAGCAGCACGATCACCACGGCCCAGACGGCGTTGAGCAGGCCGAACTGTTCCAGGGTGATGCCGTACCGCAGAAACATCACCATAAAGACTGGGTAGTAGAACCGGACGTTGAAGAGAATCCGGAACGCCATGAACAGCCGCAGGTTCCGGTCGGCGATGGCAGTCGTTGAAGCGGCGGGCGTCATGAGAGGGACAGGCCAGAAGAAAAAACTGCCGCCCCGAGGGGTCGGGGCGGCAGTCGTGAAAATGAATGCCGCTACCGGCGAGACAACACCGCAAGGCGTTGGACCGGCAGCCAGGCGGAGTGTTCAGCAGGAATACCCGCCCGAACATTCACCTGTACAGTCACCATGCGTCACTGGATCACCTCCTTTACTACGAGTCTCCCGGCCGTCGTGGGTACTGCACTGCCCACCGCCAGGCGTTCCCGTTCCCAGGCAGTCCTGAGAACTCTCGTGCAGCCGACGACGAATCGCCGGCTCCATAGGATGGTAGCAGCCCGGGGTAATTCTGGCAGCAGAGAAAACATCCCTGTTGCTGCGTACGGCTGGCGACAGACGTATCGCGGCACAATCGCCAACCACCCACAGCCAGCCTTCACAGGGAGAAAAATGATGCCGCTCATGCGGAAACGCGGGCCCGCTGCAAGCCAGGCCAGCGCATTTCCAGTGATCGTCGGCCTACTTGCGACGAGAGGGCTTGCCGGGCGGAGGAGTCGTCAGGTCGAAATCAAAGGTCCTGGGGCCGTCGACTGTAATCGTCGCCTGCAACTCTGAGGTGGCGTTATAGATCGCCGGCACAGCTTCCTCGGTCAACGTGAGCCCCGTTTCGTCCTCCTCGCCAGTCTCAAGTGGTGCGTAGATACGAACCGTTTTGCTACCAAGTGATACAGAGGCTTGATAGTTCCCGTGCCTGATCAGACCCGTCCCCGGGGGAATGCCATTAATTGCGTCGTCTGGCGACTCGAAAACAATCCGTCCCTTGTCGAGCAGTTTTCCATCAATTTTCACTACCCCATTCGCAACAAGACGCTCTTCAAAGGTTCGCTGTCTACCCTGTCCGCAGCCGCACAGGATGGAAACAGCAAAAATAAGAACCAAATTGAGCTGAGAAGAGCACATGAACGGTTTTTGAAGGGAGATCTTTTGCAGGAGGTGGCGATTCGGAATTGCTGGGAGCTATGACCTCAGCCCAGACGACATTGCCTCGAAGCACATTGGTTTGAGCCACAGGTCACTTTTGGCGATACACATGTCTCATGGGCTCACTGAAAGACCATCGTTACGTGAACCAAACCGTCCGAGGACTTCAACAGTTGTCTCCTCGTCTAAGAAACGCACTGAAGCGTCAGCGAAGGAAGCCAGAACGCCGCCAGGGTGACCCGACCGCAAGACTGGGTTATTCGAACCCAATTGGCAATTGCCATCCGCACAGTCGCTGTCACTGCTTAGGCTCATTGACAGACGGTTAATTTGGTATCGAAGTGTGGCGGAGTGATAGGCACGATCATTTGCAGTTCGACACCCAATGGCAAGTCCATGCCGAGCACCCGGTCGGACATCTTTCTTATCACCGGTATTTGAGTCAATGAGGTACTCGCCAACTTCGCTGATAACCATGGTTTTGCTCGTTCCATCGGTGATGTCTTGGTAGCGAATTTGGGTTTTAAGACCGAGTACACCATTTTTGCCAATCGGGCTGCCTTGGTAGCCGGCACGAGCTCCTGAACTCCCGTTGTTTCCAAAGTTGTCAACCGTGCCAGCGATTCCAACATAGTCAGGGACCATTGCGTACGGAGTGTTTGTGGAGACGTTTGTCTCAAAACCGCTTGAGGGACAACGGAAGACTGGGAATTGGGGAGACCCAGCAAGGTCCCCCACGATGCTCCTTACTGAGGAATGATTGTATTGTCTGTTCCAGGGCCACGCACTTGCAATCTCATTGAGCTCGACGTGCGGCGCGATGAAAATCATCCACGATGCGCCCCATTGAACACTCGCCGAGGTTCCAAATGGCGCGAGATTGTCTGCGCATCCCGGTGGAAACCGCTGAGTGACGTCGTAGAAGTTTGCTAAGCCAAGGCCGATCTGCTTCAGGTTGTTGGTGCAGGCACTGCGGCGGGCGGCTTCGCGGGCCTGCTGGACAGCGGGCAGCAACAGGCCAACCAGGACGCCAATGATGGCAATGACGACCAGCAGTTCAATCAGCGTAAAACCGGTTCGCCACTGAGTCGGGCTTCGCAAGGTGTGTGAAGCATCGCAAGTTGATCTCATTGGAAGGTCTCTTTTGCAGAATGGTATTAGCAACGAGCTTTGCGATTGTCCCAGAAGGCATGAAAGCGGAGCCAGAATCAGCACATCCACGCCGCATCTACGATCGGTAAGAAAAGGTCAATCCCCAAACCATAATGTGCCATCGGCCAGTGATCCGGTCAAGATAAAGTGGGAGGTGGTACTGTGCCGCGGTTCAGGAGTGCGGGCTCTCATGGACGAAAGGAAGCCGTGAAAACGGCTGTTTTGCGGAAGAGAAATGGTCCAGATGGGCAAGTCTGCTGGGGCTAGGTGATGGCCCCTGGTTTTCCGGTGGCCGCTGGGGACTGGTTGGCCTGGCCCGTGTTGGTTCGCTGCATCGTGACCAGCAGTTCCCTGCCGTCTCGCTCGGGATAGCAGGCGGCCGGGGGCTCTGCGGCCGTGATCCGGAAGGGGCCGTGCATGGCAAAGCGTTCGCGAAGTTCCTCAAGAGTGCAGCCGTGGGGCGGGCCGCCGCCGGGCTGATGGTCACCGCGGTAGGGGTCGAGGTAAAAGATACCGAGCAGCCAGCCACCTTGCTTGAGCGCGGTGGCAACGGCCCTGACGTAGTCGTCACGACGGGCGGGGTCGATCGCACAGAAGCAGGTGTGTTCCCAGACCCAGTCACAGGAGCCCTGGAGTGCTGCCGGCAGGTCGAACAGGTCGCCGAGCAGGTACTGCTCGTGGCCTACTGCCGGCTGCCGCTGGCAGGCGGCGATGGCCGTGGCAGCGCAATCGAGACCGATCGGTTCCGTGCCGGACTCGGCTGCCACTGCCCTGACATCATGGCCGTAGCCGCAGCCGGGGACCAGGACCCGCCCCAGCATGACGCCGGGGTGCGATTGCAGCCAGGCGACCAACGGCGGTGAAGCGGCCCCCTTATCCCAGGGCGTCTCAGCACGCTGATATTGCGCTTCCCAGTCAGGCTGCATGGTGTGTGGCTCTCGTTGCGGGCGATGACCGTCCGCCGTTCCCGCGGCTGCCCCGGAAAGTATTGTGAACTGGCGGCGTCGCCTAGCCCGCCCGTGCCAGCCGGCGACAGGCCCTCTGGGTGACCCACTTGCGGTAGGTGAACATGAAGAAGAGATTCGGCCACGAGAACAACAGCCGAGTCACGATGCCCCAGAAGCCGCGTTTGTGCTCGTATTCGATGTGCTCGTGGATCTGAGTCGTGCCATCAGCGAGCGGCGTAAAGGTGTGAGTGTGTTCCCACTTTTTCGCTGGGCCCGACTCTTGGACGTCGGTGAAGCCCCGCTCCGTGACACCGCGATGCACGGCCTTCCACCGCAGCGGCAGGGGGCCAACCCAAAGCGTGAAGATTGAAACCGACCCCTCCGCCAGGGGCTCAACAGAGTGAATCTGCACCAGGGTCGGGGGTGGCGTCAGTCGCTTCAGTGCCGACGTGTCGTGATGGAAGTCGCGAACCACTTCCAGCGGTGCAGCGACAGGGAACGTAAAGTCAAACACAGGCATCGTCGGTCACTCCGTCGCCAACGTCTGGAGCACCCGCCGGGCTTCGGCAACATGCTTGTCGGCGGAAAAGGCTGCCGAGAACACCAGCCGGACCTTGCCGGCCTTGTCGATCACGTAGGTGGTTCGCCCCGGCAAGAAGCCGAGCGTTCGGGGTACGCCGAAGGCCCGCCGCAGCGAGCCATCTTTGTCGCTGGCGAGCAGGTACGGCAACTGGTGTTTCTCGGCGAATTGCTGGTGGCTTGCCAGGGTATCGCTGCTGACCCCAATCACCTCGGCGTCGAGGTCGCTAAAGTCAGCGTAGGCATCACGGAACGAGCAGGCCTCGGCGGTACAGACCGGGGTGTTGTCCTTTGGGTAGAAGAACAGCACGACCGCCCGCTGCCCGCGAAAGTCAGTGAGGTTCGCCGTGCGGCCGTCTTGCAGGTGGAGGTCGATGGCGGGGGCATCGTCGCCGACTCGAACTGGCATGGTGGGGTGTTCCTGGAAGGTGGTGGCGGTGCTGCAGCCCAGGGCCAGCAGCAGCGGGGTGAACAGGAAAATATGGCGGGCGTCAGGGTGCGGGTGTGGCATTGGCCGAGGCTGCCGGGGGAATGAACTGCCCGGCGGTCGCCCCCATTGAGAGATACATGCTCATGAGGCCATCAATCGACATGCCGGCTGGCCGGACGTTTTCGACCGGCACGAACATCATAGCGCCCCCGAAGGGAACCGGCGCTGTCGGAATGATCACAATCAGGTGCTCACGGTCGAGCACATGGTACCGCTCGGGTGACACCAGTAGGGCCAGGACGCTGGAAGGCCGATCGGTGCCGAAGGAGCAGAAGACCGGTGCCATGCCCTTCATCGCCTCATTTTCGTTCGGCCCGATCATCTCGATCATCTGCCGGCTGGTGCTGTAGATGCTGCCGATCAGCGGAATCCGCTTGAAGAGCGCCTCGACCGTGCGGCCGAGCCACTTCTTGGCCCCCAGTTCGACGACCAGGCCGACGGCAAAGACCACCACAATCACCACGAACCAGCCGACGAAATAGGGGGCGGCAGAGTCCTTGCCAACCCGGAGGCCGATGGTGGTCAGCTGTTTGCCCACGAGCGTCTCCGGCCCACAGAGATACTGCAGGTATTCAACCACCCAGATCACCACCGCCACCGTGATGACGATGGGCAGCAGGGCGAGTACACCGGCAACAAAAAAGCCGACGAGGCGGCGGATCAGACTGAGGCTGAATTGCATCATGGCGGGAACATCCCGAAGGGGTTTGCAGAGGTGGGAAGGTTAGGCTGCCGGTTCGGAGAGCACGCCGGACCGCTGTTCAAGAGCGGCCACGACAGCGCAGCCGCAGGAGTCACTCCAGACGTTGACACTGGTCCGGCACATGTCGAGCACACGATCGACCGCCAGAATGATTCCCTGCATTTCGACCGGCAGGCCGACGGCCTGCAGAATCACCACCATCATGACGAGCCCGGCGTGGGGAATGCCAGCGGCGCCCACGCTTGCCAGCAACGCGGTGAAGGCCACGATCAGCTGCTGCTCAAGTGGCAAGACCGCGCCATGGTAGAGCTGCCCGATAAAAAGCACCGCCACGGCCTCGTAGAGCGCGGTACCGTCCATATTGATCGTTGCCCCCAGCGGGAGGACGAACGACGAGACCTTGTTGTCGATGCCGGCACGGTTTTCGACACAGGCCATCGTCAGGGGCAGGGTGCCATTGGACGAGGCCGAACTGAAGGCCGTCAGCAGGGCTGGGGACAGGGCGCGGGCATATTCAAACGGGTCACGGCGGGCGACAAATCGCAGGATCAGCGGCAGCACAATCAGCGCATGGACCAGCAGTGCCGCAACCACGGTGAGCAGGTACCAGAACAACGAGGCAAAGACCGCCGGCCCCTGGGTGGCCGTTACAAACAGCATCAGGCAGAGCACGCCCAGGGGGGCCAGTGCGATGATCGCCATCGTCATAGCCATCATCACCTCAAAGCCTGCTTCGGCTGCGGCCCGAACGGCGGCCAGGGTTTTTCCCCCTACAATCACTGCGAAAATTGCAAACGCGAGCGTGAAGGCGATGATTGATAAGAAGTTCGACTCAGCGATGGCGGCAATGGGGTTGGTTGGGATCATCCGTTCGACCTGCTCGAACAGGAGGTCACCCAGCGAGTGGCCACTGGGGGCGGGTCCGGTTGCAGCCGGGGCCGCCGCGCCGGTGAGGCCGGGCCGAAAGATATTGACCGCCAGCAGGCCGACCGTGATCGCCGCTGCGCTGGTGGCGGCATAGTAGAGGATTGTCCGGAGGAACATGCCGCCCAGGCTGGCAGCATCACCCAGGCCGGTCACGCCGCAGATCAGCGAGGTGATAATCAGGGGCACCGCCACCATCTGTAGCAGCCGCAGAAACAGATTGCCTACCTTTTGGGCCGCTTCGCCAACCACGCGGGCAGGGCTGCGGCCGAGGCCATGAAGCCAGTCGGCCACTTCGGGCTGGGTGCGGGTTAGTTCCTCAACGGTCGCAGCGGCCCCGGCGGTCTGTCTGGTGCCGTCAACCACCGCTGAGCCGTTGGTGCCGTCTTGGCAGGTCCAGTCGAGCCGAACATGGTTGGGAGAGTCGCTGATGGTGAGCGCGGTTAGGCCGGCTGGTAGACGGGCTGCCGCGACAGTTGTTTCGCGGGTGCCAGCCAGCAGGTTGAGGCTGACGCCAACAACTGCGCCAGCCAGCATACCGAGGGCGATTTGCCAGTGGAGGGCGAGTTTCATGCGTGGTGTGGCTCAGGGAAACGGGGAAACAGAATGCTGATGACTACGGGGCAAGAATCTGCCAGCTCGGCGGCGTAGCAGCGAGTGTGAGTCGTACCCGCTGATGACCGCTTGCGTGAAGGGCCAAAACCTCGAGTTCAGTAAACCGGCAGCTGACGACGGCAAAGTGAACCAGTCCAGCGTGGTCATCGTCCAGTGGAATTGCCGGGGCTGGCGGGAAGGCGGCGACGGGCGTGCCCGGTCGATCTGGGGCCGTGTAGCAAGCGCGGCTGGTGGAGCGGGACTGCTCCCACGACTGTGTCGCACGCGGGTCAGCCTGATGCAGCGTAGCCCGGGCATGGGCCCGAAGCTGGACCCTGAGATCGGGGGCGTACCAGTGGAGCGACAGATCCGGCCGCTCGCTGAGGTGTTGGAACTTGGGCGAACGACTGTCCGTGTGAAAGGCAATAGCGGGCGGGAAGTCGTCAAAAGCCCGCAGGACCACCGTGCGAAGGCTGGGCGTGCCGTCAGCGGTGATGGTGGCGACCGTGACCAGGTGGAACGGATGCCTGGCTGAGTGGCCAGCCGTGGTGAGGTTCTGGCAGCAGAGAGCCCAGAGCGTTTCTGGGGTATGCTGCTGGAGATCCCACGTGGTGTCAGTCACAGGGTGTCTTTCGTGAGTCTCGTATGGCTGGCATGATCGTGGGCCGGGCCGGTTCTGGTCACCGCGACCACGCCGCGAGGTCAACCACCTGTCAGGGGTGCGGTGGTCTGGCCAAACGGTTTCAACCCGTTCTTAGCGTACCAATTGGAGAAGAGTTGATGCGAAAGTTTTTGGTTCTAATAGCCTTGGTTGGGGTTGCCGGAATTGGTGAGGCTGCCGACGGACCCGTTGGTCGGGTGATGCAGCGAGTGAAGCAGCGTCTGATGCAGCGAGTGAAGCAGCGTCCACGGCTCACGCAACAGGCCCGTGGCGGCTCGCAGGCCGCTGCGTCTGATGTCCTGTTCAATGGCACGGATCTCAGCGGCTGGGATGGTGACCCTCGGCTCTGGAGCGTGCGCGACGGTGTGATCCACGGTGAAACAACAGCTGAGCAGCCGACCAAGGGCAACACCTTTCTGATTTACACCGGGACAGGGGCCGAGCCCAAAGAGTTTGGTGACTTTGAACTGAACCTGTCTTTTCGCTGTAACGCGACCAACAACTCAGGCATTCAGTATCGGTCGGAGCGGCTCCAGAAGGCTTCGAACGACTGGGTGGTTGCAGGGTATCAGCACGAAGTTCGGAATGAACTCACGTTTCCGAATGTCTCCGCGTTTATCTACGACGAGAAAGGCAAGGCTGGAAGGCTCTGCAACATCGGCGAGCACTGCACCCGGAACGCAGACGGGAAGAAGGAAGTGCACGGCATGCTGATTGACGAAGCGGCCTTTCAGAAGTTGTTCCGTCTCGACGACTGGAATGACGTCGTGATTCGCGCCGAGGGGAATCGGGTGCGGCATTATCTCAACGGCACTCAGGTGATTGACTTCACCAACAAGGATCCGGCAACCGTGCGGGAGAACGGTGTGATTGCCCTCCAGTTGCATGGAGGCAAGCCGATGTGGACGGAGTTCCGGGATATCCGGATCAAGGAACTGCCGTAGCACTGGGTCTAACGGAACGGCACCTGCAAAAGAAAAGCCCGCCGACAACCATTGGGTCGTCGGCGGGCTTTGTCATGGGTGGCCAGCGATCAGACGATGTCGTAGGCCTGCTCCTGATGCTCGTTCAGGTCGAGGCCCATCTGCTCGGTTTCAGCAGTCACCCGCATGCCAACCAATTTGTTAGCGATGATGAAGGCAACGGTTGAGACAACGCCACTCCAGGCGATGGTCACCAGCACACTGAGCGTCTGATTCCAGACCTGGGTGAGCATCGGCTGGTCGAGCCCTGCTCCACCAAGCGATTCCGCAGCAAAGACGCCAGTCAGGATCGCGCCGATCACCCCGCCGACGCCATGGACGCCGAAGACATCGAGGCTGTCATCGTAGCGAAAGCGATGCTTGACGGTCGTGGCAAAGTAGTAACCCACCAGTGATGCAGACGCCCCGATGACGACTGCCCCCAAGGGCCCGGCGGTTCCACTGGCGGGGGTGATGCCGACCAAACCCGCCACCGCACCGGTGGCGACGCCCAGGGCGGACACCTTACCGTGGGAAAACAGTTCGATTGCCATCCAGACGACAGCGGCCGTCGCAGCTGCCACGTGGGTGACCAGCAGGGCCATCGCCGCGGTGCCGTCGGCGGCCAGTTCGCTGCCCGCATTGAAGCCAAACCAGCCGACCCAAAGCATGCCTGCCCCCATCACGGTGAAAGGCAGGTTGTGCGGCCGCATCGGCTCACGGGGAAAGCCCTGGCGGGGGCCGAGCAGCAGGCAGGTGACCAGACCGGCGATGCCGGCGTTGACATGCACGACGGTGCCGCCGGCAAAGTCAAGGACGCCCCAGGTGTGAAACAGGGCCCCCTCACCGCCCCAGGCCATGTGGCAGATCGGGAGATAGGAGAAGGTGAACCAGAGCACACTGAAGAGCATCATGCCAGAAAACTTCATCCGCTCAGCAAAGGCCCCGACGATGAGGGCAGGCGTGATAATCGCAAAGGTCATCTGGAAGGCGAGGAACAGCGTTTCGGGGATGGTGCCACTGAGGCTGTCAACGGTGATCCCGTTGAGGAAGAGTTTGTCGAATCCGCCGATGATTGCTTGCGTGGAGCCACCGTCAGTGAATGCCAGGCTATAGCCGTAGCTGATCCAGAGTAGCGTCATGACGCCGGCCATGGCGAAGCACTGCACCAGCACGGAGAGGACGTTCTTGGAGCGGACCAGCCCGCCGTAAAAGAGGGCGAGCCCTGGCAGGGTCATGAACAGCACGAGCGCCGTTGCCACGATCATCCAGGCGGTGTCTGCACCACTGAGCGTTGCCGTTTCGGCGGCAGATGCGGTGCCCTGACACAGCAGGGTAAAAAACCAGGCGACCGCACCACAGCCGAGCAATCGGCCAGGGCGACGCAGAACAAACGGACCACGCATGGAGTTCTCCTGCATAAATAGTTCAGAATTCAGAAAGTGCCGCTGCGTCCGCCTGAGCACACCGGCCGCCAGAGTGTAGCAGCCCCACAGGGCTTATTCACCGGACGGCCGCAGTCTGGCTGCGGGGTGCGATAGGGTTCATGGCAGCTGGGACGCCTGCCGGGAAACCCGCCGGGTGATTGCACAGGGGGGGGCGGATTCGAGCCAGGCTTTTACGAGACCGCCGGCGGACCGAACGTCGGGGTCTTCATGTGCACATCGACCTGCGGGAATGCGATTTCGATGCCCTCGGCATTGAAGCGTTCGTGTACCTGGTTGTGCAGTTCGCTGATAGTGACCAGCCGGTTGTCGAGGCTGGCCAAATAGAAGCGGACAACAAAGTTGAGCGTGGAATCTCCAAATTCCTCAAAGGTGATAATCGGCTCGGGATCATTGAGAATTTCCGGGATGCCGAGGCAGAGTTCGCGCAAACTCGTCTCGACTCGGCGGGTGTCTGTGCCGTACGCAACACCCACCCGCAGGTGGGCCCGATTGACGGAGTCAGACAGCGTCCAGTTGATGACCCGGCCCGTGATTAGGTCTTTGTTGGGGATGACGTATTCCTGCCGCTCCCAGGTGGTGACCGTGGTCGCGCGGATGCGGATTCGTGAAACGACGCCCGAGATGGTGTCGAGCGTGACGACGTCACCGACGCGGATCGGCTGTTCAAGAAGCAGAAGGTGATCGGTCTCGGTTGGAGCGGCACACCGGATCTCGCT
>JBDQOY010000303.1:0-3980 GCA_040260935.1 Pirellulales bacterium | reverse complement strand
GTCGCCGCCATCATCTGGCCGCTCGTGGTCATCCTGCACCACACCATTTGGAACCAGATTCATCTGGAAATGCACCAACCGAAGGGACGTTTTTTCGCCAACTGGCAGGCCTACAAGTTTGTGGCTCGGCATCATTTCCTGCACCACCGCTATCCGGACAAAAACTTCAACGTCGCCTTCCCAGTGGGCGATTTCCTCTGCGGGACGATTGCCCACCCGTCCGCCGCCGATTGGGAAGCGATGCGGGCTGAAGGAATCGCCTAACGCCAGCTTGTGGTGCCCCAGTGGGAAACCCCGCTTTTTTGCAATTCCTAAGGGCAGCAAATTTTTGGTGATGTCGGCTGTTCCAGCGGTCTCTGTGTGAGGCTGGGATCTCACGCAAAATCTTTGATG
This sequence comes from Pirellulales bacterium, assembly GCA_040260935.1. GTDB lineage: Bacteria > Planctomycetota > Planctomycetia > Pirellulales > UBA1268 > UBA1268. Next base: position 3,587 of record JBDQOY010000303.1, on the reverse strand, counting down.
TGGCAACTGCCGCATCCTGTTTGGCTCTGCCAGAGGAGTGAGCCGATGCGGTTTCCTCGGTGCCTTCTTGCGGTCACTATGGCCGCTGCCTTTCTTAACTGCCCGCCAGCACCAGCCACTGAGGGCGACCAGCCACTGCCGTTCGCCGTTGCTGCCTCCGTTGATGAGTTTTGCGGCAAGCCGCTTTTTGTGCCAATTCATGAGCTCTGGCGGAAACGCGGTGGCTGGGGCGGCATTCTGACAGCAACCGATGGCACGGTGATCGCCTTTCGCTCGCCTGGAGGCGGTGAAATTCGTCGCAGCCACGATGGGGGCGTCACCTGGGAGCCAGCCCAGCCGATTGCCCAAAACGGTGACCCCGCCACGGCCAATGGCGGCAATGCACTGGTCGATGAAACCACCGGTGCCTTGCTCTACGTCAACCCCGAGAAGGGCTGGCTGTACCGGAGTCACGACTCGGGCAGCACCTGGAACCGTGAGCCGATCGAGGTGCATGCGGACCGCGCAGGCCTTCGGCCCGGCGTTGAAGCTGCTGCTGCCATGCAGTGCGGCATCACCCTGGCGTTCGGGGGCCACAAAGGCAGGCTGCTCAGCGCCGCCCGCATCATGGGGCCGCAGAACTCCAATGAGGTCCAGTGGCGGCCCTACCACTTTTCAACCGCCATCTTCAGTGACGATCGCGGCAGGACCTGGCAGACAAGCCATCCCTTCCCAGTCCTCGGCACGGGGGAGGCGGCCATTGCGGAACGCTCGGACGGCACCCTGCTTTATAACTCCCGGGAGCATATGAGCCGGGGCAACCGGTTCCTCGCAACCAGTTACGATGGAGGCAGCCTTTGGGTCGAGCCCCGCCGCAGCACAGATCTCCCCGATGGCCCCCGCGGGAGTTCCTATGGCCTGATGGGGGGCATGATCCGGCTGCCTGTTGCCGATCACGACATCCTGCTGTTCAGCAATGTTGACACCGATGCCGGTGCCATGCCGTCGCAGACTGGCGGTTCAATCGCAGGAGGCCGTGAGAAGATCACCGTCTGGGCGAGTTTTGACGGCGGTCATTCGTGGCCGATCAAGCGGCGGGTCTACGAGGGCCCGAGTGCCTACTCCTGCCTCGGGGTGGGCCGCAGTAACACACCCAGTGAGGGCCATATCTACCTGATCTTCGAAGGCGGCCCAGACGGTAGCCACGCGGCAGTCAACGTCACTGCGTTCAACCTGACTTGGCTCCTCAACGGCCAGCCACTGCCAACACCGTGAGCGTCTGCGCAGAAGACAAACGTTTTCGATCGGATGCTCATGTGCCTCTCATGCAATTTGCCACTGGCCCTTGCTGGGAAACCCCTCCTATCGCTCAAGAAATCACACAGGCTGGTCGACCCACCACGGGCACGGCCCCCGTGACCGGCCCCTCAGGAAGCCACTTATTTTAACTGGCATTACTTTTTGCCTTATCATCCCTGTGCGGAGGCTTCGCAGAACGAAGCACGAATACGCCCGCTGGGGTTGACCTGTCAGCCGCTAGAGGGCGTCCGCCGGACGCCACATTGACGCCGCCTCGCTCCATGCCCTTGAAAGATGGTTCCTGATGAGTCGTGCCTGCTTGATCGTGTTGTTGTTTGGCTGTTCGCACGCTGTGTCCGCTGCTCCGCTCAATGTGGTGTTCATCCTTGCTGACGACCTCGGAGCCGCAGACACCACACCGTTCAATCCCGACTGCTTTTACGACACTCCAAACCTGCAGCGGCTTGCCGACTCCGGCATGCGGTTTACCAACGGCTATGCGGCCTGCCCGGTTTGCTCGCCGACCCGCGCTGCGGTCCTCACCGGGCAATGGCCGGCCCGGACGCGGAACACTGATTTTTTCGGTGCCCCCAACCAGCACTTCGGCCAAGCCTTACCGGCGGCCTATAACCCCGCCACAGATGGCTCGTTCGGCCGACACAAAAGCCGCCCGCTCTGGCCTGCGCCCTATCTCGGCCAGCTTGCCGACGCCCATACGACGCTGGCCGAGGCCCTCAAACAAGAAGGCTACGCAACCTTCTTCGCCGGCAAGTGGCATCTCGGCAAGGAGGGCTCGTGGCCGGAAGATCATGGGTTTGACGTCAACAAAGGAGGCGTCGATCGGGGTGGCCCCTACGGAGGCAAGAAATATTTCTCACCCTATGGCAATCCTCGGCTCTCAGATGGTCCGCCGGGAGAGCACCTGCCCGATCGCCTGGCCAGCGAGACCGCCCGCTTCATCTCAGAGCACAAAGACGGACCGTTTCTTGCCTACCTCTCGTTCTACTCGGTCCACACGCCGCTGATGGCACCGGAGAACCTGGTAGCCAAGTACGAGCGTCGAAAGCGGCAGCGCAGTCTGGAAGATGCCTTTGCACCTGAGCCGCCGCGACAGAACCGGTCGGTGCAGGCCCATGCCGTCTACGGGGGCATGGTCGAGGCGATGGACGCTGCTGTTGGAAAGGTCCTCGATGCCCTCGAGCAGCATGGGGTCGCTGACCGAACCCTGGTGATTTTCACCTCTGATAACGGCGGGCTCTCGACATCCGAGGGCTCACCAACGTCAAACCTGCCATTCCGAGCTGGCAAGGGCTGGCTCTACGAGGGAGGCATCCGCGAGCCGGTGATTGTGCGGCTGCCGGGTCTCACCCCACCGGGTAGTTCAGCCCACTGGCCGGTCACCTCCACCGACTTCTTCCCAACGATTCTTGAGGCAGCCGGCCTTCCGCTGCGGCCCGACCAGCACCGTGATGGCGTCTCTTTTTTGTCCGCACTCAAAGACCCCACCGACGCGGCTCCTGACCGGCCACTGTTCTGGCACTACCCTCACTGGGGCAACCAGGGCGGCACGCCGGGGGCGGCCGTGCGGCTGGGGAATTGGAAGCTGATTGAGTGGTATTGGGGCAGGGACCGCGAACTGTTCAACCTGGCGGATGACCCTGGCGAGCAAACCAATCTGGCAGGCCGTCAGCCGAAGAAGCTTCAGGAGCTTCAGGCCTTGCTCGATGCATTCCGTAGGGACACGGGAGCAATCATGCCTGCGGTCAACCCGAACCCGACGTTGCCCTTTGAAAACTGGTGAGCGTCACGGTCCGGCATGCCGTCCGCCAAGCTACGAGTCGTCACTGCCCAATGAGCGGGGATGACTGCTTTTCGTGCCTGCTACCAATCGCGAGGGTCAGGCCCCCTTCCGCCAGTCTGGCCTGCAGCCTCGCGGGAGACCAGCCGGGGCCTCCTGCGTCATCATTGCTCAATCTCGCGAAGCTGCTCCTCCATGGCGGCAAGGCGTTTTGGGTGACTGGCTGCCAGATTTTTCGCCTGCCCCGGATCGCTGCCAAGATTGAACAGGAGTGGCGTGTCTGGAAGGGGGGTGACGCCACGGTCTCGCCAATACCAGTCTGGCTCCTGAAGGTTCCCACCCCGCCGCAGATACACCCAGTCTCCCTCGCGTAGTGCCAACCTGCCGTTGGCAGCATGGTAGACCAGGTTTTCTCGAACGGGTTTGTTGCTCTGAAGCGCTGGCAAGAGATTGACGCTGTCCTCAGCGGCTCCGACGGGGATCTCAGCCCCTGTGATGGCCGCAACAGTGG
>JBDQOY010000302.1:0-9329 GCA_040260935.1 Pirellulales bacterium | reverse complement strand
GGCCTCGGTCGCATGGCAGCCACTGCCGGCCCGGGGTGTGGGTGAGAGCTGAGCCGGGACGGGTGGGGCCTGGTAGGCAGCGGCGATCAGGGTGGCTTCTTCAATGGCTGCCAGAACCTCAATGCCCCGAGCGATGATGCTCTGGTGCATGGCTGCGGTGGCCCAGGTGATGCCGCAGACCTCGGCGGCGTGTCGCGCCTTGGCGGGCAGCCGGTCGAGGTTGTGGGCCAGCCGGGCCAGGGGGCCGCAGAGATAGGCGGCGTTGTCGCCCGTCAGCCGGCTGTGCAGGGCCGTGCTCTGAGGCACCTGGAATTCGTGGCTCTGCTCGGCAAATGTCTCGATCGGTCCGCAGGTGTCTCCTGTCGGCCGGCTGATCAGCAGCTCACCATGGTTCATCGGATACTCATCCGCCGAGGCCAGGGAGAGCCGGACGCTGGGTGCCGGGCTGGCCGGGAAGTCAAATTGCTGAACGACACGGAGGCTTCTCTGGGCCGCCTCGAGGCCCTGCTCCAGGGCGGGCAGGAGTCCCCGCACGGCGGCGACGTCTGGGCCGCGATGAAAGCCACCGACGGCCACGTTGATCGGATGAACCGCCCGACCACCAACCGCTTCGAGAATCTGGTTGCCCAGGCTCTTGAGTGCCAGCCCATCCTCCAGAAAGCCGGCGTACTCGGGCGGCAACGTGAAGGCACTCTCGCAGCCGAGAAAGTCGGGGGCATGCAGTAGGTGCATGTGGAGGGCGTGGCTCGTGATCCACTCACCGCAGTACAGCAGCCGCCGCAGCCGGTCAATCGCCGGGCTCACCTCGATGCCAAGGGCCTTTTCCAGGGCGAGGCAGGAACTCATCTGGTAGGCGACCGGGCAGATGCCACAGATGCGAGCGGTGATGTCGGGCACCTCGGCCACCTGCCGGCCCCGCAACAGCCGCTCAAAGAACCGCGGGGGTTCATAGATACTGAATTCGGCAATCTCCACCCTGCCATCGACCAGCCGCACCTTCAGTGAGCCCTCGCCTTCAACGCGGGTCAGCGACTTCACCGAGATGCCACGGATGGTTTTCATGAGCGGGGAGATGGGTCTGAGGGCTCGGTCAACCGCTCGGCGGCCTGCCGAAACGCCGGAGCCCAGGCATTGAAGGATTGGACCAATCGGCCGAGGTCGTCGCGGCGGGCACCTTCCCGCTGGTAGAAGCCGGTCAGGCTGACGAGGTTGGCGGGTTCACTGGGACCATAGCAGCCAAAGCACTCACGGCCGTGGGCGGGGCAGATGGCTCCACAGCCGGCATGGGTCACTGGGCCCAGGCAGCTGATGCCTCGGGCAACCGCGACACAGACCGTTTGCCGCTGTTTGCATTCCATGCAGACGCTGTGGCTGGGGATGTTCGGCCGGCGGCCAAGCAGGAAGGCGGTGAGCACCTCAAGGAGTTGGCCGGGATCGATCGGGCAGCCTCGCAGTTCATAGTCGATCGGCACGTGGTCGGCGATGGCGGTGCTCGTCGCGAGGGTTGAGATGTATTCCGGGGAGGCATACACCCCGGCAAGAAATTCGGGGTCGCGGCCCCAATTCCGGAGGGCCTGGATGCCACCGGCGGTCGCACAGGCACCGAGAGCGATGAGATGGCGGCACTGCCGACGGATCGTTTTGATGCGATCGATGTCGTCCGGCGTCGAGATCGAGCCCTCGATCAGACCGACATCGTAGGGGCCCGGCTCGATCTGGGACCGGGCTTCAAGGAAGTGGGCAATCTCTACCCGGTCCGCCAGTTGTCGCAGCTGGCCTTCCAGATCGAGCAACTGCAGCTGACAGCCATCGCACGAAGCGAACTTGAAGACCGCAAGGGTGGGGCGGTGCACACTCATAGGTGGGGCACCTCCAGGAAATGCGCAATCTGGTCATAGCGAAACACGGGGCCGTTCCGGCAGACAAAGGCTGGCCCAAACTGGCAGAGACCACAGAAGCCGGCGGCGCACTGCATGTTTCGCTCCATCGACAGATAGAACCGCTCCGCTGACAGTCCCCGGGTGAACGCCGCATCAGCCAGCGACCGCATCATCACCTCGGGGCCACAGGTGAGAATTGTCGTTGTCTCACTGATGGGCTGATTGTCGAGCAACTGTGGCACAAAGCCGACCGGGCCCTGCCAGCCAGACGCCGCTGTATCAACGATTAAGGCAACTTCCAGACCAGTGGCCTGCCAGTGGGCGAACTCGTGCTGGTAGAGCAGGTCGTCAGGAGTTTTGGCCCCGATGAGCACCGCCACGCTGCTAAACCGGTCACGGCTCGCGGCGGCCTGGCTGATGGCGGCACGGACCGACGCCAGGCCGACGCCGCCGGCCGCGATGATCAGGTCAGTTCCAGCAAGATCCTCCAGTGGCCACGGTCGGCCATAGGGGCCGCGGATCAGAATCTCCGCACCAAGGGGCAGGGCGGCCAGCCGCTGGGTGACGTTACCGACGGCACGCACCGTGTGCAGCAGCGGCTCGGCATCTGGCTGTGAGGCGATTGAGATCGCGGCCTCACCGATCCCCGGGAGATAGAGCATGTTGAACTGCCCGGGCTTCGATGCCAGCAACTGCTGCCGGTGTGGCGGGTGAACCTCGAGTGAATAGGTCTGAACACCAGGGGCCTCGTCGTGCATGCCGGCAATCGTCGCCCTGGCATAGTCCCAGGGAGGAATTGCCCCGGGGGTCGTGACCGCAGCGGTTGATGTGTCAGACAAACCGGTCATGAAGACGTCTCCCGAATCGCGGCGACTTCTTCGGTCAGATCGATCCCGACCGGGCACCAGGTGATGCAGCGGCCACAGCCGGTGCAGCCGGAGGAGCCAAACTGGTCGATCCAGCCGGCCAGCTTGTGGGTCAGCCACTGCCGGTACTGGGCCGCAGTGGTCGGCCGGGCGTTCTCCCCGTGCATCTGCCCATGCTCCAGGGTGAAGCAGCTGGCCCACTGCCGTTCTCGCGAGACATTGTCGCCAGTCAGGTCGGCCACTTCGGTCACGCTGCTGCAAAAGCAGGTGGGGCAGACCATCGTGCAGTTGCCGCAAGAGAGGCAGCGGCTGGCAACCTCTTGCCAGCGGTTGTGCTCAAGGTTGTCAAAGAGCAGGTTGCGAATGTCTTCGGTGTCGAGGCTACGGGGTGGAGGCGAGGCGTGAGGAACTGCGGTGGGTGCCGCAGCCGCTGGGTTGGCCACTGGGTTCGACCGCACCGGTGTCGGCGGGCGAGCGGCCATGCTGGCGGCTAGGTCGGCCGAGATCTGACGGGCCTGGGCGGCATCATCAGTGGTGGCAGGGGTGAGCTGTGGAGCGAGTGTCGTCGCGATGGCAGTGCCGGCCGCAGAACCGGCCTCCAGCAGGAATCGCTCGGCGACCGGCGTCAGCAGCAGGTCAAAGCCCCGCTGGATTGCCGGGCCACAGCCCATCGAGTGGCAGAAGCAGGTCGCCGCTGCCCGCCGGCAGTTCACTGCAACGACAAACAGTTGTTCCCGGCGGGCCTTGTAGAACGGGTCAACAAAGTCACTTTCGAGAAAGACCCGGTCCTGAATGGCCAGTGCCGCCAGATCGCAGGCCCGGGGGCCAATGACAGCCAAGGGGGCGACCGGACTCTCGGCGGCCAGTTGCTGCCATGAGCCTTCCTGCCGCCGCCATCGCTGGATAGTTTCCCGCGGAGGGAACAGGAAGTTCTTGAGCGAGTGCGGCCCGGCCACATGGTCGAAGGGGCCAGCGTGCGCCTCTTCGACAAGGCGATACCAGCCGCCGTCCTGCTCATCGAGAACGCCGGTGGGCAAGGCTGACGCATCGGGCAGGTCGGCATAGATGACTGCCCCGTCCCGCACCTGCGGGCCGATGACTCGGCGGCCGCGGTCACGTAACGTGTCAATCAACGTCTGGAGTTGAGACTGCTCAAACCAGAAAACTGGGCCGCTGGAAGACATGGTGCGATTTCAGGGAAGAGGAACAGTGGCTGCTGACGTCGATGAGTCGCACTACCCGATAGCAGACCAACTATAAAGCCCGGCGGTCAAGCCGGTGAGGTTGCCGCGTCAGCGGGCGACGGTGCTGCCTTCGGGGCATTTCCCGTCACGAGACACCTGGTGAGGCTGCTGCTGGTGGCTCTCGCCAGAATAAACAGAGCAGCTCAGGAGATGGCGTGACCACAAGGTAAACCAGCAGGGACAGAATCGCAGCATCACGAATGGAGTGGTTGGCCGACGAAAACCACCAAGCAGCTGAGAGCATGAGCCAAGCCGGAAGCAGGAGCGGGATTGCGGCAAGGTGAACCACCGCGGCCTGCGTCAGGGGGTGAGTTCGCTGGGTGCCAGGGCGAAGCAGCGTATAGACAATTTGCGTCTGACGCCAGGCATGCCAGGCAAGAAAGAACACGCCCACCGCGAGGAGCGGTGGTGTTGTGTAACAGAGCGCACCAATGAGGGTAAATGTTCCGAAGTCTTTGAGTGATCGCTGCAGGCGTAAGCGACTGGGTGGCGTCAGATCGAATGCGAGTTCACCCACCCAACCACAGGCACTCATTGCCAAAAGCCCGAGGCCAAAAACGCTGATGTCTTTCGGTAGCAGGGCAGCGGGGGTAGTCGGCAATAACGCGAGCAGGGTTCGCACGGGAGCAAGAAGCTGAAGCAATTCGTTTGCGACCGCTGCGGTTGCTTCCGGACTGGCGGCCAGCGCCATGCCAACCACAAGCCCGCCCCGAGCCAGGCTGGCACAGATCCGCATGGGCAGACTGCCCGCTGTGCCAGCTGGTGTCGCCTCGGCATGCCCAAAATGCCAGAGGCTCGCAAGCAAAAAGCCAGCAAGCGTCAGAACTGGCACAAGGACAAGACTGGCGAGGACTGCAATCATTCCGCCGACGTAGATTCCAAAGAAACGTCTGGCGATCGTGTCACCGTGGGTATTTCTCAGCAGGGTCAGGTCCGCTGCACCGTGGGGAAGCCCCACTGCGACGAGGGCGAGCAGCCATGGCACGGTTTCCAGGAAGTGCAGCGTTTCCTTGCCACAGAGGAATCCCGCTGCAGTCAGGGCTCCGATCACGCTGAGTGGAATCAGAGTGAACCACGTGGTTTCAGTGGACAGAGCTCGCCAGGCATCACTGCAACAAGGCTTCGCGCTGGCGTGAATGCCTTGAGGCATGGCAGTTTCTCTCGCGTCCCCCGGACTCTGGAATGCCTTTGGGCAGCGCGACCGGTTCGGCGTGTCGTGTCGTCCGGGATGCAAGGGTGGGCCGCCTGTCTGGATGAAAGCCCATCTGCGTACGAGACGAGCTGCAGCAGCAGATGCCCTCCGGGTAAGAGGCCTCAACTTCGTTCGTATCGCACCGCAGCCTGCCGCAGGGAGAGCGGCTATCGGCGGCCCCAGCCAGCACCACTGATCGAGGCGATGATTCCACTGTGGACAACAAGTCCAAAGCCAACCTTATTCACCACGTCAGCGACATTGTAGATCACTTCGCGGGAAGCGCCATTCCCGGACAGGGCAAGGAGAAACCCAATTGGGTAAATCGCCCAGCCAATCAGAATGAAGAGCCGCATCGCGGTCAATGTCTTCGCGAGCGCATCAGGCGCATCGTGAATGGCTTCTTGGAGTGAGAAAAACAGGGTCACCAGGACGAGCCCTTCGCAGAGGCAGCTCAACGCAAAGTAGAGCCACCAGGTCTCGCTGCCTGCTGGTGCTATTTCCGCAACAAAGGCGAGCACGATCATGGCGATATCAAGCAAAACAAGTTGCAAAAACACCTTGATCGAATCCCAGCCGAGGCCGAGCAGCAGTGGAAACGTCAAGAGCAGCAGCGGCGTGGTAAGCAGCCAGTCGATGTATCGAAGTGCTGTCGGAAAATCGCCGCCACTCGACTGGTAGACGCCGGTCATCTGATGGTAGTTGACGCAGGCGATCCCGCAGATAACGGCCGAGAGGGTCACGACGGTGTACTGCTCGCTGTCGAGGTCGCCTCGGAAGAGCATCAGCGCAAAAAAAGCTGCCCCAGCTCCCATGGCAATCATGGCCACAAAAAAGGTGTAGAGCGTGATTGACTCAAGTGGGCTGTTTCCACTGAATTGCAGCGAGAGACCAGCGTTGGCGGTTTGAGCGAGCAGGTGCATCACGAATTGGACTCCTGGTGCGAGTAGGTCTCGAAGAAGGCGAGGAGACGGTTTTTGTCGAATGGCTTGACAATGAAGTCGAGGGCTCCAAGTTGGATGCACTCGGTGAGTTTGGCACGTTGGTCGATAGCGCTAATCATCACCACCTTGGCATCCGGGGCTTCCTGCCGAATGGCTCGCAGTGCTTCCACCCCGTCCATCTCGGGCATGACAATGTCGAGCGTGGTCATGTCGGGCTTCAGTTCGCGGAATCGCTCGACCGCCTCGGCGCCATTGGTCGCTTCGCCGGCAATCTCCCAGCCCGCTTTTTTCGCAGTGTCTTTGATGATGGCTCGCATGATCATGGCATCATCAACAACGAGCAGTCGTTTGGTTGGCGTGGCGTTCATGAGAGGTTCTCCGCAGGCCTGGTTGTGGCCAGTTGTGGGTGGCTTAGATTGTTTCCGGGTTGCCGCCCATGGTTTCGATGGTCATCGTGCCGGTGGCTACATCGAGGGCAATTCGCCTCCCCTGTGTTCCACCACAGCACCTTCCCAAGAGGGGAATGTCAAGGTTGCCGAGGATCTGCTCGACTGCCAAGATGTTTTGTTCGCCCACCGTCATGCCGCTCTGAAAGGCAAACATCTTCGCCCCGCCGGCCATTTTAGCCGACCAGCGGACGGTTTGGCCGTGGCTGAGTTGCTTCAGTTGACGGAGCATTTCGGGAATCGCGGTGTCGGCAAACTTGCCGGGTTGGCTGCTCCGGCCCTTCGATTCCGGCAGCATGATGTGGGCCAGACAGGCGATCTTGAGGCGGCGGTTGTAGAGGGCAACCCCAACGCACGATCCAACAAACGTTCGAAGCACACCGGTGTCGTGGGCCGAGCCGATTTCGCCCATGCCAATTGCGCCACTGAAGAACCGGCGGTCGGAGGTGGGGCTGGAAGGTGTTTCAGGAGGGATGGCCACGGAGTGTGTTCGTCAGGTGGGGGTGTGTACGGGAGATCAGCCGATGTCTTCCGCCTCAGGGATGAACAGCAGCGAGCATTTGCCCGGCATGTCATCGACCTGGAAGTCGGTGTGCGTCAGAAAGACGTTGTCGGCCAGTGTTGCCTGGGCCATCAACAGGCTCTCCATGACGGCAGCGGCATAGTCGCGAAAAAACCAGGGCGGCGAGGGCATCAGGGGTTGCGAGGTCGAGTGAGAAGCAGCCTGCGGATCAGCCGCCATCGCATTGAGATAGGCACAGCCAATGATGTTTGCCGTCTCAACAGCAGCCGATTGTTCAACTTCGGTCCACTCGGTGCTGGTGCCAATCTCTCGCCCCAGCAGCATGTCGGCGAGTGCCAGGCCGCTGGCGTCATCACCCGTGAGCACCAGCAGCCCGGAATACGGTCCGGTAATTCCCATGGCACAGGCGATGAGCGGCGTGTCAGTCACGCCGAGCAAGCCGACGGCCTTGGTGATGGGCATGATGGAGACGCTGTTGATCGTGATGCTGGAGGGGCGGCCGAGCCATTTTGAAAGCGCGTCCGAGGCTTCGTTGGCTGCCTGGCGGAAAAGGTCGGTTTGTGACGTCAGCGAGCGGATTGGCATGGGGTGTTCGGGGCAGTCAGGGAAGGACGGAGTGGGTGATTTAGCTCGAAATAGGCCCGTCAGTAGACACGCCGGCGGTTCCAGTTGTCGAGAGTTCGATGCATGTTGCTGCGTCAAGCAGCAGGCAGACCGAGCCATCGCCGAGAATGCTGGCGCCACCCAGCCCTCGGATGTGAATGAAGTTCTCATCCAGTGGCTTGACGACGATGTCCTGCCCGCCGAGGAGGGCATCGACGCGGAGGCCCAGCGAGCGGTTGTTGGCATGCAGGACGACAACGTTGGTGCCATCAGTGAGGCTGGCGTCCTCTGGCCGCGGGATGTGCCAGTTGAAGAGGTCATCAATCGACACCAGAGGCAGAAGTTCGCCGCGAATGTCGAACATCTTGCGGCCATTGACCTTGATACTGCGGTGGCCAGCAATGGAGACAATTTCGCGAACGTTCTCGATCGGAACGGCCAGATTGCCGTGGGCAAGTTGGAAGAGCATGCAGCGAGTGATTGTCAGCGTCAGGGGCAATCGAATGGTGAACTTCGTTCCCATGCCGGCCTTTGAGTCAACAGAGATGGTGCCGTTGAGTCGGGCGATTTTTGTCCGGACGATATCCATGCCGACACCGCGGCCGGAAATGTCCGAGACGGTCGCTGCGGTGCTGAAGCCGGGCTGAAAGATCAGTTCGACCAAATCGGTGTCGCTGAGCGTGTTGGCGGTTTCCTGCGTGAGCAGGCCGCGTTTGACAGCGATCTGTTTGACCCGCTCTGTATCGATGCCGCCACCGTCGTCCTCAACGGTGATGAAGACGTTGTTACCGCGGTGGGAGGCCGAAAGTTTCACCGTCGCGGTTTCTGGCTTGTTGTGGCGAATGCGGACTTCAGCTGGCTCAATGCCGTGGTCGACTGAATTGCGGATGAGGTGATTGAGCGGATCACCAATCTCATCGATCATCCGTTTGTCGAGTTCGGTCTTCTCGCCCTCGATTTCCAGGTGAACCCGCTTGTCGAGTTCCTGGGCGATGTCACGGATCGATCGCTTGAACCGATTGAAGAGCGGCCCGACGGGCACCATGCGGGTTTCCAGGACACCGTGTTGCAGATTGTTTGAGACCCGGGTCAGCTGATCGATCGCTGCCGCAAGTTCCCCGAACGTTTGTCGGCTCGCATTCCAGGCGTGCAGGTGCTCCTTGAAGCGGTCGAGGTGATCACGCAAGTCTTGGAGTTCAGCTGGTGTCTGTTCATGCTGACCAGTTTCCTGCCGATCAAGAAGGTTCAGGACGGCATCGGTCAACGCAGTGGCATGATGGGCCATCCCAGACTTCTGGAAGGCAGGCGAGATATCGTCTGCCAGTCGCGAGAGACGGGCTCGGTTCACCACCAGCTCACCGGTGAGGTTGAGCAGCACATCGAGCCGGTCAACGTCAACGCGGACGGTTTCCATCAGGTTGGCGGAGCGGGGGGCAGTGGGCTGTTGGCCACTCGCAGGTGGTGCGGTCGCCGTGGACGCTGCTTCACCGGAGGGCGACTGGACGGCAGTGTCGCGCTCATCGGTCCGAGAATCGGTGACAGGCCGGGGGATGGGCGTGGCTTTGGAGACAGCCGGAACAGGCTCCGTGCGAAGGGCCGCGACGACGTCGGCGCGAGCAGCCGTTTCAATC
>JBDQOY010000301.1:0-2622 GCA_040260935.1 Pirellulales bacterium | reverse complement strand
TCGGCAGCGGCAGCCGCAAGCAGGGCATCGATCTGGGACGGTTCGATGCGACGCATCAGGGGGCGGAAGGCGGCTACCGGCAGGCCGGTCAGGGGTGTCTGGGAGTCATCCCAGTGGTTGATTGTGCCGCCAACCAGTTCGGCAACGTCGTCGGTCAGCTGGGGCAGGACCGGGGCAAGATAGACCACCAGTTGCCGGAACAGATTGAGGGCAACAGTTGCGACTTCCTGCAGGCGGCCGGCAGCGGCCGGTCCTTCTTTGGCGAGTTTCCACGGCTGCTCGCTGTCGACATAGAGGTTTGCCCGATCGGCTGCCTGCATGATGAGCCGCATGGCTCGGGCGAAGTCGCAGGCTTCGTAGGCTGCCGCGATGGCGGTGCCGTCCGCTGCCGCCTGAGCGAACAGGCCGCCATCGGTGGGATAGTCGGCTGCCAGACCGGTCTCGGCCAGCCAGCGGGCGGTGCGGCTGGCGAGGTTGACCACCTTCCCGACGAGGTCGGCGTTGACCTTGGTGGTGAATTCTTCAAGGTTGAGGTCGAGGTCATCAATGCCGCCCGAGAGCTTGGCGGCGTAGTAGTACCGCAGCGCGGCTGGATCGAGGTGGTCGAGGTAACTCCGGGCCAGCAGGAAGGTGCCGCGGCTCTTCGACATCTTCTGGCCGTTGACCGTGAGGAAGCCATGGACATGAACCTTCGTCGGCAGGCTCATCTCGGCCACCTTGAGCATGGCCGGCCAGAACAGGGTGTGAAAGTAGGCGATGTCCTTGCCGATGAAGTGGTGGATCTCAGCCGGCGGTTGATTGGTCGTGCCGGCAGACCACCAGTCCGAAAACGAACCGCCCTGCTGACGTGCCCATTCTTCGGTCGCGGCGATGTAGCCGATCGGCGCGTCAAACCAGACGTACCAGTAGTGGCCTGGCGCGTCAGGAATCTCAAAACCGAAATAGGGAGCCGGGCGGGAGATATCCCAGTCGCGGAGCGGGTCACCGAGAAAGTGCCCGGCCAGGTAGTTGGCGATCCGCGGATCGAGGGCCCCGGAGTCTTGGGTCCATTCGCGGAGGAATGGCCGGAGTGCCTCCAGACCAATAAACAGGTGTTCCGCCGAGCGGAGCTCTGGCGGCGTGCCGGACAGGGTGCTGACGGGGTTGAGCAGTTCTGCCGGTGAGTAGGTTGCTCCGCAGGCTTCGCAGGAGTCACCGTACTGATCGGCGGCCTGGCACCGCGGGCAGCCTCCGCGAACAAACCGGTCGGCCAAAAACACGCCGGCGGTCGGGTCGAACAGTTGCTGCACCTCACGGCGTTCAATCAGGCCACGTTCCCGCAGGGCGGTCCAGATCTGGTGACAGAGGGCGCGGTTGGCAGGACTGTCGGTTGAGCCGTAGTGGTCGAAGTGGATCTGAAAGCCGCTGAAGTCGGCGAGGTGGGCCGCCTGCATTGCCGCGATCAGGTCCTGCTCGGAGCGGCCTTCCGACCGAGCCCGGATCATGATGGCGGTGCCGTGGGTGTCGTCCGCACACAGATAGATAGCCTGGTGGCCGCGGAGCCGCTGAAACCGGGCGAAGATATCGGTCTGGATGTACTCGACCAGATGCCCGAGATGAATGTGTCCGTTGGCGTAGGGAAGAGCCGAGGTGATCAGAATCCGGCGGGAGTCGGGCATGAGGCTCTGGAGCAGGGGGGTGCGGTGGTCGCCTGCGGCGGCTGCGGAAAACCGGCTCACCCGAGGGGGGCGGCGAGGGGCGTGTCCGCCGATTGTAGAAGCGACGGGGCCTTGGAGGGAAGGCGTGAACCGGGCCTCAGGCCCCGCGTGCGCTGGTCGGCCTGCAGCCCTCCGGTAGGCCCGGGTGTCGCACTCTTGCCCTGCTTACCCGTCATCCCCCAATGGCTGCTGGCGTTGGAAAATGCTCTTGTTCCCCCCTGCATGCCACCGGCACTATCCCGCAGCCCGTGTGCGGGAGGTCCTCGTGGCTGGTTTGTGTGGCAAGGAGGCCACCACCAACCACAGGCATGTCGCACCGACAGAGGAGCCCGCTCACCCCCGGTGGGGTTGCAGCATCGATGGAGTCACGGATGACGCGAGCCTGTTGCTATCGTTTTGTTGTCGCCGCTGTTTGTCTCACCTGGCTACCGACAGCGGCCACGTTTGCCCAGCAGGGTTCGCCCGTGGCGGCAGCCGCCAGTGGTGACGTTGTCCTGCTCGACTTCTCGGCGGACTGGTGTGGTCCCTGCCGCCAGATGGCCCCGTTGATTGGCGAGATCGGCGCTGCCGGCTGGCTGGTTCGGCATGTCGATGTCGATCATGCGCACGATCTTGTCCAGCGATTCAACGTGACTGGCGTGCCCTGCTACATCCTCCTGGTGAAGGGGCACGAGGTGGGCCGGATTGACGGCGCTACCACGCGAAATGAACTCGAAGCATTGCTGGCGAAAAGCCGTCAGCCCCTTGGACTGCCCGCGTTGCCGGCAGTGGCCACGGTGGCGGCTGCACAGCAGATTCCTGGCATGCCGGTGCCAACTCAGCAGGCCACCACGCCGCTCCTCACCCAGCCGGCTGGCCAGCCGACCCGACAGCCCCCGGCAACTCTGACTGGCCCGGTGGGAGGCAGCCCTGCCGCCCGCCCGCT
>JBDQOY010000300.1:0-7768 GCA_040260935.1 Pirellulales bacterium | reverse complement strand
GTGCTGGCCCTCTCGAGCACACTGGCCAGCCTGATTCCGCCCTACCTCACCATGCCACTTGTCGACCGGGTGCTGATTCCCCATCAGGCTGGCGAACCAATCACCGTCAGCGCTGCCCTGCCCTATCTGGCAGGCCTGGCCTCAGCCGCAATCCTCGCCTGGCTGTTGGGCTGGGGTCGCACCTGGATCCTCGCCTGGGTGAGCGAACGAATCACAGCCGATGCCCGGGTCCGCACCTACGCCCACATGCAGTCGCTGTCGCTTGACTTCTTCGCGTCCCATCGGACCGGCGATCTGATTTCCCGCATCGGGAGCGACACCGACCGACTCAATAGTTACCTGTCGATCAACCTGATCGATTTCTCCTCCAACGTGCTGCTGGTGGCATTCACTGCCGTTGTGCTCTTCAGCATCTCACCCCTGCTGGCAGCGTTGACACTGGTGCCTTTTCCGCTGGTACTCTGGCTGGTCTTTTCTGTTCGCGGCCAGCTGCAGCGAAGCTTCGCGCACAGTCGAATTGCCTGGAGCGAGATGACCAGCGCCCTGGCGGACACCATCCCCGGCATCCGGGTCGTGAAGGCGTTTGCCCAGGAGGCCCGGGAGATCGACCGGTTCACCCGAGCCAACCAGCGGGTGCTTGAGACCAATGATCGGATCAATGTCACCTGGAGTTACTTCGGTCCGCTCGTCACGCTGCTCAGTGAACTGGGACTGCTCGTGATCTGGGCCAGTGGTGTCTGGATGGTCTTCCACGACACCGTCACCGTCGGAACGCTGACCGCCTTCCTTGCTTACATCACCCGCTTCTACGGGAAGGTCGAGTCGATGGTCCGAATGGTGCCGGCCACCCAGCGGGCAGCAGCCAGCGCCCAGCGAATCTGTGACATCCTCGACTGCCAGCCGAGCGTGCCAGAGCCGGCTGTTCCACGGCACCTCAGCCACCCGGCCGGTCGTATCGACCTGCGGGGGGTGCGGTTCCGCTACGGTAGCCGCGAAGTCCTTCACGGCATTGATCTCACCATCAAGCCGGGCGAAATGATCGGTCTAGTCGGCACAAGTGGGGCAGGAAAGTCGACGCTGGCCAACCTCGTCTGTCGGTTCCATGACCCGAGCAGCGGCTCCATTGCCCTCGACGGCATCGACCTGCGGGAATTGTCCCTGGAAGCCTACCGGCGGCACCTTGGCTGCGTCCTGCAAGAACCCTTCCTGTTCTATGGGACGATTGCTGAAAACATCACCTATGGTCGCCCTGATGCCACCCCCGCTGACATCGTCGCCGCCGCCCGGGCAGCGGGTGCGCATGACTTCATCCTGCGGCTGCCGCATGCCTATGACTCACGGGTGGGTGAACGGGGCGGCCGGCTCTCGGGCGGGGAACGGCAACGGATCTCGATTGCTCGGGCCCTGCTCGTCGACCCGACGATTCTCATCCTCGATGAGGCCACCTCCAGCGTCGATGCTGAGACGGAAGCCGTCATTCAAAAGGCGATCGACCAACTCGTGACCGGCCGGACGACGATTGCCATCGCCCACCGACTTTCAACACTCCGTCGCGCCGATCGGCTGGTGGTGCTCGACGGGGGCCGGATTGGAGAGATCGGAACCCACGATGAACTGCTCGCCGCCGGTGGCAGCTACGCCCGGCTCTATCACACCCAGATGAGTGAAGCCCGATGAGCATGTCTCCGCGAGCTCAAGGCCCCTATGAGCCGTCTGCCTGCCAACTCGAAGCAGCCGCTGACGGTGACCTGACCCTCACCGCGCCTGACGGTCATCAGCACCACCAGGTTGCCGTGATCCGGGCCTTTCCCCTCTCGGCAACCGACGGACCGGTGGCAGTCGTGGGGCGTGACGGCCGGGAGCTCCTCTGGATTGCGTCACTCGCAACCGCGCCGGCTGACCTCCGCCGGTTGTTGATCGATCAGCTGGCCGCCGATGAGTTCCTCCCGCGCATCGAAGCGATCGAAACGATTACCCGCCACGAACCGAGCACCTGGCAGGTTCGCACCGACCGGGGACTGCACCGCTTCGAACTGGCTGCCTCCGACGCCGTTATCTGGCATGCCGATGGGGGCGTCACGATCACCGATCGGGACGGCATCTGCTACGTCGTCCCAGCTGTCCACCAGCTCGACCGCCGCAGCCGCCGGCTGCTCGAACGCCACGGCTGACCCCGTTTGCCCCCCGATTTTCGCCAACCCTCGTGGTCTGCCAGGTGCCCTATGAAACTGGAGCAGATGCGCCGTTCGTGCCGACCCAGCCCCAAATTTTTCGAGAAAAAAGGCTCAAGTTTTCCAACAATTGGCTTGAAGCCCGCGTCAGGGCAATTAGGCTCGAACCCAAATGTGGCGTTCCTTTTCCGGAGTCGAACCAATGGTTTCCTCACCGATGTGCTTCCTGCAAACCCTTTTTCACTCCCTTCGGGCTGGCCTGCCCGCGGCTGGCTGTGTCCTGATCGGCCTCGCGCCCCTCGTCGCCAGCACGCCAGCGTTTGCTGCCTGCTGTGGCCAACCCGCAGCCGCCCCGGTGGTCACCCAGACCTACCGGCTCGATTACCAGACCGTCTATGACGACCAGCAGGTCACGGCCTATCGCACCGTCTATGAGACCGTCTATGACACCCAGACCTACACCGTCCAAAAGCCGGTCTGGGAGACCGAAACACGAGAGCGGCGGTACACCGTGCAGCGTCCGGTC
The DNA here is from genome assembly GCA_040260935.1 of Pirellulales bacterium. Taxonomy (GTDB): domain Bacteria; phylum Planctomycetota; class Planctomycetia; order Pirellulales; family UBA1268; genus UBA1268. The sequence goes on along the minus strand of JBDQOY010000300.1, from coordinate 5,071 downwards.
TGGGAAACCCAGAATCGTGAAGAACGCTACACCGTCATGAAGCCGGTCTATGAGACTCAGGTGCAGGACCGCAGCTACAACGTCGTCAGGGACGTCGTCGAGACGAGCACCCGCGAAGAGCGTTACACGGTGATGAAGCCGGTCTATGAGACTGCGATGCAGCAGCAGGTGACCACTGTCCGGCGGCCGGTCTATGAGACGAGTGAGCGGGAAGAGGCCTACACCGTTGCCGAGCCGGTCACCACCATGCAGACCACCTACTCCGTCGGCAGTACCGCTGTCGATGTAGTGACCCCAGTTGCCACTCCGGGCACGACCTCGCTTGGCTGGCAGCCGGGTGGCTGGACCGTGAACCCCTACACCGGCGTCAGTTCCTGGCGACGGGGTGGCTATGCCTGGAACGTAACGCCTGGCGTTGTGGTCAACCAGGTCAACCGCGTCTACCAGCCGACGGTCACGCCGGTGCAGGTTCCGCAGACCAGTTACGTCAATCGTGTCGTCACCCGCAAGGTTCCCGTACAGACGGTCCGCTACATTGACGAGCAGGTCGTCCAGCAGATTCCCGTGCAAACGATGAAGATGGTGCCGGAGGTGCAGGTTCGGCAGATTCCCGTCCAGACGGTTCGCAAGGTGGTTGAACGGGTTGAGAACAAGGTGCCTGTCCAGGTCTGCAAGTATGTGGCCGAAGAACAGGTGCGGCAGGTTCCCGTGCAGGTGATGAAATACGTCACCGAAGAGCGGGTGGAGCCACTGCAGGTGCAGGTCTGCAAGTACGTGGCCGAACAGCGGACTGCCCAGGTGCCGCGGGTCGTCGCCAAACAGGTTCCCTACACGTACACCGTGCGGCGTCCGCGAACCGTGGTGACAAAGGTGCCACTGGATGCCTGTGGCAACCCTCTCCCCGTCGCCCCAGCCACACCCGCCGCAGCGACGGTGCCAGCTCCGGCGCTTCCGGCGGCAGCCTCACGGCCAATGACACCGGCTGCTCCGACACCAGCGACGGACGCAGCCCCCGCGGCCGAGCCGACCGCGCCGATCAAAACCTACAGCGACAAGCCAGCTGCTCCGCAGCCGACGCCGGCAGAAGGCTGGAAGAAGTCGGGCCGGGAACATGTCGACCCCGATGCTGCTGAACCGGCCAGCCAGCCAACCAACGAACCGACACCGGCTGCTGGTGCCTCGCTGAATCTGCGGCCGATTCCAGCACCGGCAACCTCGCAGACGACCTAAGGTCGCGGGTAGACCCGCACAGCCACGTCGTTTGCCTGTGTGGGTCCTGGTGTGCTGCGGCCTTCCGCAACTCGCTGGCGATAGCCGGCGAGAAGATCGGCCACTTTCGCCGGCATCGCCTCGGCCAAGTTTGTCTGTTCCCCCAGATCAGTCGACAGGTCATAGAGTTGCAGGCCGTCGAAATTCCCGCCTTTGCTCCACCCTCCTGAGCCGGGGCCGAGGATGAGCTTCCAATAGCCGTCCCGGTATGCCGGTAGGCCTTGGACGCTACAACTGACCGCGTGCTGTCGAACTGGCTGCTCGCCACCTCGCAGCAGCGGCATCAGGCTAACGCTGTCCTCACCCGCATCGGGAGGAAGCTTCGCTTCGAGTACTTCAGCAAAGGTCGCCAGCAGATCTGCCTGATGCACTAACTGGTCACAGCGACTGCCGGCTGCAATCGTGCCGGGATACCGCAGCATGAAGGCGACCCGGTGCCCGCCTTCCCAAGCATCGCTCTTGTAGCCCCGCAACGGACCGCTTGGGAAGTGACCACGGGCTTCAAGTTCCTTGACGCCAACGTACGGGGCAAAGCCATTGTCGCTGGTAAAGACGACGAGGGTTTCCTTGGTAATCCCGGCCTGGTCGATCGCTGCCAGCACGTCACCCACCACCGCATCGGTCTCCATGATCAAATCGGCACAGGCGTTCTCCAGACCGCTCGCACCCCGCCAGGGATCGTTGACTGCCAGCGGCGTATGGGGCGATGTTAGCGGCAGATAAAGGAGAAAAGGCTCAGGCTGCTTGGCTGATTGTTCGATGAACGCCACCGCCTCGTCCCGCAGCCGCGGCAGCACTGCCTCAAGGCTCCAACCCTCCAGGGCAGGCCCCTGTTTGCTCGCGCGCTGATTCAACAAGTCTCCTGACGACAACAGCGTGGTCGGAATTCCGACGGTCCGATCATTCTTGATGAAACAGTAGGGCGGCCAGTTGGGCACATCGGTCCCGAAGTAAACATCGAAGCCAACGGTGGTCGGTCCGCCACCGATCGGCTGTGAGAACATCTTGTTCCACAAGGCCTGTTGTGCGGCTGCCACAGCGTCGGGGGTCAGCCAGCGGTTCCCGGGCTGCCTCGCTGCCAGACGATTCAGCGCCTTCCGCTCTTCGGCAGTCACCGGCCAGTTCCAGCCGAGGTGCCATTTGCCGATGCAGGCGGTCCGATAGCCGTGTTGCTGGGCCAGCCCGCCAATTGTCAGTCGGCTAGGAGGAATCAACGGCTGCTCCCAGAGATTCACGATGCCGCCCTGCAGCCGTGACCGCCAGTGGTAGCGGCCGGTCAGCAGGGTGTACCGCGACGGGGAGCAGACGCCTGACGATGAATGGGCGTCGGTGAACCGCATGCCTTGCGATGCCAAGCGATCAATCTGCGGCGTCGGGATCTTGCCCCGCTCGGGGTTGTAGCACTGCACATCGCCGTAGCCGAGGTCGTCAGCGTAGATGACGACGATGTTGGGGCTGGCGGCAGACACAAACTCCTGCCCAAGCAGCCAGCCAGCCAGCATGACTAGCACGAGCACTCTCCTGTGGCGTGCACTTGTTCGACTCATCGATCTCCCTCCCTGCTCCCTCCCTGGATGAACGGCTTTTCTGCGTGCTGATGACTCGCCGCGTAGACTGTCTGTCTGCACAAGTACTACCATGTTCGACCCATTCTCGCGCTTACGGAACGTTCCTCATGCGGATGCCCCTGCTTCGACACCTCACCAGCACCTTCATCACGATCACCCCACTCGTGCTGTCGGGTGTTGTCACTGCTGCCCCGCTGAAGGCGCTGATTGTCGATGGCCAGAACAACCACAAGAACTGGCCCGAAACGACGCAGACGGTGAAGCGGTATCTCGAAGAATCGGGGCTGTTCACGGTCAGCGTGGTGACCCACGCCCCCCGGGGCGAAGACCCCGCGTTCACACCCAGCTTCATCGACTATGACGTTGTGGTGAACAACTTCGGGCACGGGGCCAGCCCTTGGCCTCCGGCAACGCAACACGCGCTGGAGCACTACATGACTACAGGTGGTGGTCTGGTCGTGATCCATGCCGCCGACAATGCCTTTCCGGACTGGCAGGCATACAACGAGATGATCGGTCTCGGTGGGTGGGGTGGCCGAACTGAGAAGAACGGCCCCTCCGTCTACTACACCGACAATGGAGAACTCATCCGCGACACATCACCCGGCCGCGGCGGAGCCCACGGCCCGCAGGCTCCCTTCCCCATCATCATTCGCGACGGCAGCCATCCGATCACCGCTGGGATGCCGAGCGTCTGGATGCATGCCAAGGACGAACTCTACGACAGTCTCCGGGGACCCGCCGAAAACCTGACTGTGCTCGCGACCGCCTTTTCCCCTCGGACCAACCGGCACGAGCCGATGCTGATGACCATCCGTTACGACAAGGGACGGGTCTTTCACACGCCAATGGGCCATGCCAACGAATCGCAGGAGTGCGTGGGCTTCATCATCAGCTTGCTTCGTGGCTGCGAGTGGGCAGCGACCGGACGTGTCACCACCGCCCTGCCTGCAGATTTCCCGACGGCTGAACGCGTCCGCAGCCGACCGTTTGAGCAGCCATGAAAGCCCTGCCCCGCACTGTCATCGGCGTCGATTTTTCCTCGGCGCCCACCCGACGGAAGCCGATCACCGTCGCGGTTGGCGTGGTGGCTGGCATCCGACGGCCGGTCTACCGGCTTGAAACAATCAGAGAACTCGCCAGCCTTGCTGCCTTTGAGACGTTGCTTGCTGAACCCGGTGAGTGGCTGGGAGGGTTTGACCTGCCCTTCGGCCAGCCGCGACCGCTGATTGAGCACGAAGGCTGGCCGACCGACTGGGTCCCCTTCGTGCAATTCTTCTGTGGCCAGCCCCGGGAAAGCCTGCGGGATGCCTTTCGACGCTGGTGCAACGCCCGTCCGGTTGGCAGCAAGTTTGCCTGGCGAAAGACTGACAAGCCCGCCGGTTCGAGCCCAGCGATGCGGTGGACCAACCCACCGGTCGCCTGGATGATGCACGCCGGAATCAGCCGGATGCTTGCCGCAGGACTCTCGTTTCCTGCCCACCGTCATCCGCGTCGTCAACAGGGTCGGATTGCACTGGAAGCCTACCCCGGCTTCACCGCCCGACAGGTCGTCCGCGGTTCCTACAAGAGCGACACGCCCGCCCAGCAGACAGCCGACCGCCATGAACGTAGACGGCAGATTCTGGACGCAATGATTGCTGGCACGGCGGGCCTGGCCGTGCGACTCGAAGCCAGCCCGACCTGGCGGCGCCGCCTGCTGGCTGACGGTCGAGGAGATTTGCTTGATGCCGTGATCTGCAGCCTGCAGGCTGGCCATGCCGCCCTGCAGCCCCGTTTTGGCCTGCCCCGCGATCTTGATCCCTTGGAGGGCTGGATTGCGACGGTGCCAGTGGGGTAGAACGCCTTGCATGCCAAGGCCACCGACCTGTGATCCTGATGCCGTTTCCGTGCCCACGCAGCGGCAACGGTATGCCGGTGATCAGGCTTCAAACCTGTTCCGTGAAGACACCCCCTGTGTCAGCCGGCTCTATACCGTGGCCATGATGGCCGATCTTTTGGCGGTGAGCCGAGCCACCCTTCGTCACTGGCAGCGAAGCGGGCTGATCGTGCCGACCCATTCAGCGGACTCGATCGACTGGTACGACTACGCGACGCTGGTGGTGGCCCGCGACCTCAATCGGTTGCGGTGTTCCGGACTGTCCCTCCGGGCGATCAGCCACAAACTGATCCGGCTGGCCGACGGTGATCCACAGCAGGCTGCCAGCCTGGCTGGGCAGGTTGTGGTGGATGGG
>JBDQOY010000299.1:0-14597 GCA_040260935.1 Pirellulales bacterium | reverse complement strand
GTTCCCAGCGGTCCCAGCCGCTCGGCATCGACCGGCACATGGAAGTGCACCCGCCAGGTTTCGGCGGCCTGCCAGTCGGCCGGTGGGTCAAGAGCCAGTTGTTCCGTGAGATCAACCGCGCTGACAATCCGGCCGTCCGCGTGCCGGGCAAATGCCTGATGCAGATACCGGGCCTCAGCAAAACCGGCGAGTGCCCGCCGAGCCTCGGGATCGGCCGGCCGGTGGAGTTCGACCGCACAACTGATCTGCACCTTGTTGATACGAATGCCAGCCGCATCGAGCTGGCCGACGGCTGCGTCGGCATCTTCAAACTCGACCGCCTGGTGGCAGACGTCGTAGCAGACCCCCAGATGCTCGCGGGCAGCGGCCTCGCAGCCTGCCACTGACGCGGCCCGCCAGAGACGCTCAAAAAAAACCACTGTCTCAGCCGTCGTCTCGAGCAGACAAAACGGCTCGGGCTCAATCGCCAGCCTGATTGTCTTGCCCGTTTCCTGCCGCAGCTGACCAAGCTCACCGGCCAGGGCAAGCAGCTGGGCAATCGCCTGCTCAAAGAAATCAGCCGACCGCTCCGCCTGCTTAAATCCAAGCGGCAGGGTCGAGATGCTGCCGTCGGCCTCAGGGGGCAGGATCCCAGCCAGCAATTGGCTGCAGGCCCGGGTGTAGTCGAGCCGCCGGGCATCAGCCCAGTCAGGCAGATAGACCTGCTCCTTCACCCGCTCCGCGTGAAAGTCGCCAACCGGAAAGGCATTGAGCGTATGGCAGCTGAAGCGGTGCTCAGCCAGCCAGCCCCGCAGCCGGTCCAGTGCCCCAGGATCAGCTGCCACATCAGCCATGGCCGCAGCGGGCAGCCAGAGGCCGACGGCAATCGCAAAGCCGCACTGGTCCTGCACGGCAGAGGCGTGCCCTGCGAGCATCCGTCCAACGTCGTCAAGCGACCGACAGGGGTGGACGTTGGTGCAATAGCCCAGTGGGAACTGCATGGCTTGGTCTGCTGCCATCGACTTACCTCACCGGGCTGCGGCCGCAGTCACCTCAAGCATTCGCTCAAGGGCGACCACTGACCAGCGGGCAGTTTCATCGTCGACCGTAATGACATTCACCGGTGTTCCCGCCTCAAGCTGTTCAAGACTCCAGCAGAGGTGCGCCAGATCGATCCGGTACATCGTCGCGCACATGCAGACGGTTGGCGAGAGAAACCGGATCGTCTGCTCCGGGTGCTCCTGCTCCAGCCGTTTGACCAAATGCATTTCCGTTCCGATCGCCCAAGTCGTCCCCGGTGCAGCCGCCTCAACCTGTTTGATGATGTAACTAGTCGAGCCGGCCAGATCGGCGACATCGACCACTTCCATGGCACACTCTGGGTGAACCAACACCTTCACGCCGGGAAGCTGTTCCCGCATCGTCGCCACATGCTCCGGCCGAAACATCGCGTGGACACTGCAGTGCCCCTGCCAGAGAATCACCCGGCTGCGTTCCAGCGTGGTGGCATCATTGCCGCCCAGCCGCGGCTGATGCGGATTCCAAACGCACATCTGCTCAAGCGGCACCCCCATGGCTCGGGCGGTGTTGCGGCCCAGATGCTGATCGGGAAAGAACAGCACCCGCTTCGTTCTGGCAAACGCCCACTCCAGCACAGCACGGGCGTTACTCGATGTGCAGACAATCCCACCATGCCGGCCGCAGAAGGCCTTCAGGCTGGCCGCTGAGTTGATGTAGGTAACCGGCGTGATGTCAGCGGTGTCGACCACCTCCCCGAGATCGTCCCAGGCATCTTCGACCTGATCGATCGCCGCCATGTCAGCCATGGAGCAACCGGCGGCCATGTCAGGCAGAACGACCGTTACGCGACGCCCCCCCCGGCTGGCCACTTGCTCAGGACGGTTGACCAGAATGTCAGCCGTTTCAGCCATGAAGTGCACACCGCAGAAGGCAATGGCCTCGCAGTCGGCCCGCTCAGCCGCCATTTTCGATAGCTGATAGCTGTCTCCCCGCAGATCTGCATGGGCGATCACGCCGTCCTGCTGGTAGTGGTGGCCGAGGATCAGCAGCCTCGGCCCCAGCCGCTGGCGGACCCCCTCAATCCTGCTCTCCAAAACGGCATCATCGAGTTGTCGATAGGCGGCCAGTGGGCTGGCAAGGGCTGGCTCGTCCATCAGTGGATTTCCGGTATTCATCACGTCATTATAGGGCTCCGGCTGGGTCCCTGTGCGACAACCGGCAGACGGCTTATACTGCACTCCCCCACAGGGCGGCTGCCAGACGCTGACGGCAGCCGAATCAGGCATTCCCTCACACCGTACGCACAGAAGGCTGGCAGACGTCCATGGCGAAGAAGACTGCAAAGAAGGTGGCGAAGACCACAAAGACTGCCAAGAAGACAGTCAAAAAAGCGGCCAAGAAAACAGTCAAAAAGGTGGCGAAGACCGCCAAGAAAAAGGTCGCCGCCACTGGCGAAAAGACCGCCAAAAAGACCGTGAAGAAAGCGGCCAAGCGGGCTACCCGCAAGAAGGTGGTGAAGGAAGTTCGGCTGAAGGCCTACTGGGGTGTCTTCAACTCTGGCCTCAAGCGGCTGGCGATGTTTGAGTATGCCGACAAGCGGGCTGCCGAAAAGAAGGCGAAGGAACTTTCTGCTGGCCCCAAGGGCGTGCACTTCATCCAGCTGGTGAAGGAACCTATCACCGACTAGCCGACTGTTTCGGTGCGAGCACTGCCACCACCCCACACCAGCCGGCGACATGCTGTCGTCAATCAGCACAAGTGGAAGGCTGCCCACCAAGGAAAGACGGACACGTCCGGGCTTTCCGCGGAGGTAGCCGCCGGCTCGGGGACGGTGAACGTCTCGTCGTTACGAAATCGGCCGCAGTGCGTTGAGGTTGTGCGACGTTTGAGCGCGGTGGCCGATTTCAAAGGCTCCTCGAGCGTGCACCGATCACCTTCGCCTCCTCGCGTGGAGAACTGGGCACGCAGTTGTCCGTTCACCGCCATCTGCCCGACCCACTCGGCGGCAGGATGCCGCCAATCAGCACCAGCGGAAGCCTGCGAACCTTGGCTTCGCAGACTTCTGCCCCAAGGAAAGACGGACAGGATGTCCGGGCTTTCCGTAAAAACAGCTGTCCGGGCTTTCCGTGAAGTCAGCCCCAAGGGCTCTGCCAATCGCCCCAGCCTTCGAGGTAGCGAGCCAGGCCAGGTGAATCCTTTGCCTTGCTGCTGATCCAGGTGTGCGCTGCTTCGATCAGTGACTGCTCATCAGCCAGTGACAGGGTGCCCGCCATCACGCGACTGCGAAGAAAGACAAAGTAGGTGTCGAGCACGTCGCTGCGACAATAGTCGTGAATCTCGCGGGCACGGCCGCCGTCCCAGAGATCCTGCACCATGTGGCCGGCCACATCGAGTTTGCCCGGTTTTCCGATCAGGTTGGCTGCCAATGACAGGCCACCCACAAATCGGCTCGCTCCATTGTTGGTCAACAGATCGTGCAGGTCGAGGTGCCCATTGGTGTTGTAGCGATTGCGGGGCTGCTCAAAACTACGGGCGTTTTCCGCGAGCCACTCGGGAATGGCCAAGCCGAACGTGAAGGCACAGAGTTCCAGCAAGGGCATGTCGAATCCGCGGCCATTGAACGACACCAACTGCGGCTGACCGTTCTTCCGCCAGCCTTCCCAAAACAGGCGGACGATCTCATGCGGCCGGGAGAGTTCTTCATCGAGCGCGACCAGATCGATCAGCGAATAGTCATCGGCGACCGTTGCCACCACCAGCGACACTGGCTGCTGGAAGGTGTAGGGAATGAAGTCCTTGCCGTTTTGGGCAAGCAACTCGGCCCGGTATTGAGCGATCGCCTCGGTGGGAGAAAGGGCTTCCCCCGCGTAACGGATTTTCCGGATCAGTTCCCCGTCGGCGGCTGATTCGATATCGAACACCAGCCGAGCCACCCGTTTTTTTGTCATCACGCCATTCCTCCGATAATCGACTACCGGCGGGCCAGCGGATGCTTCAGCGGCAGCCAGGCAGCGTCAGCCTGGCTAGAGGCCACGGCCTGCTCGATAAAGTACATCCCCTCAACGCCATCGTGAATGTTGGGGTAAACCGTGTTCGTTCGCTCAAAGGTATCTCCACAGATCGCCTGTTCCATCGCATCGAACCCGCACCGATAGACATTGGCGAACGCCTCGAAGAAGGCCTCTGGGTGACCTGACGGCAGGCGGCAGGCGGCCTGCCCCATGGCGTTGGTGAAGGGAGCATTCGGGTCACGGGTGTAGATGGCATGCGGATGCCCGTTCTTCCGCACGAACAACTGGTTCGGATTTTCCTGGTGCCACTCGAGGCTCGCGAGGGTGCCGTCAATCTGAATCCGCAGGTCGTTCTCACGACCATGACTGATCTGCGAGGCAGTGACGCTCCCGAGGCCACCGTTTTCATAGCGAATGACCGCCTGCCCATAGTCATCAAGCGGGCGATCCGGCACGAAGGCCTTGAGATTCGCGCTGATCTTTTCGGGAAACAGGCCGGTCATATACCGACCGAGGTTGTAGGCATGGGTGCCGATGTCGCCGAAGGCGCCGGCTGCCCCACTCCGCTTGGGGTCGGTCCGCCAACTGGCCTGTTTTTGGCCTTCGCTTTCCAGCCGCGTCCGCAGCCAGCCCTGGATGTATTCCGACCGGATGGCCTGAATCTCACCAAGTTCCCCCGAAAGGATCATCTCGCGGGCCTGTCGAACCAGTGGGTACCCGGTGTAGTTGTGAGTCACCACAAAGACCGATGCTGCGTTTTTGACCACCTCGGCCAGTTCTTCGGCCTCGGCAAGCGTGAGGGTCAGGGGCTTGTCGCAGACCACATGAAAGCCCGCCTCAACCGCCGCCTTGGCGACCGGAAAGTGCATGTGGTTGGGAGTGGCGACAGAGACGTAGTCGATCCGCTCGCCCTCAGGCAGGGCCCACTCTTTTTCAAACATCTCGGCATAGGAACCATAGGCCCGATCTTCGCAGACGTCATAGTCGGCGGCGCTCGCCTTGGATCGTTCCGGGTCACTCGAGAACGCCCCAGCCACCAGGGTGGCCCGATTGTCGAGCACGGCGGCGGTCACGTGCACCCGGCCGATGAACGAACCCTGCCCGCCCCCGACGATACCCATCCGAAGTTTGCGATTGAGCCTGCCGTTGGTTGCCATAGTCTCCCCTCGTGTCGAAATGCGTTTCTTGGGGGCATCGCCCCCTGGCTTGGGGCGGAATCCCGCCGCTTGCAGAGCGTAGCACAGCCACGGGCGCGGCTACAGTCCCCACCGGGCCGGCACGCCACCGGTGGGAGGCGCGGGACAGGCCTGCTACGATGGGTCCGCGGGTTCCGTTCCTTTCCTTCTTCCCCAGCAGGCGACCGCATGGGCTTTTCCGACCGCGGCTACTACCGCTTTGACAACCGTTACCAATCGCGGTCCGACTGGACGGCCGTCATCACGCTGATCATCGCCAACGTGGCAGTTTGGGTGCTGAATCTGGTCGGGAGCCCCAACTTTTCGATCAACAGCCTTTTCGCCCTGCAGGGTGATCTCCCTGAACACCTGCTCAACGTTTGGAAACTGGTCAGCTACGGCTTTGCACACGACGCCCGAACGCCCTGGCACCTCGCCTTCAACATGCTGGCACTGTTCTTCTTCGGAAGGGCCGTGGAACAGATTCTTGGCCGGGTTGAGTTCTACCGGTTCTACTTTGTCTCGGTTGTCATCGCAGGCTTGGCGTGGGTACTCAGTGCCAACCTGTTCTCCGGTGGGTTTCCTCCCGGCAACAGCTATTTGATTGGGGCCAGTGGTGGCGTGATGGCGGTCTTGGCAGTCTTTGTCTGGTACTTCCCGCGGCAGGAGGTCCTGATCTGGGGCGTTTTGCCTATTCCCGCCTGGGTCCTCGGCATCCTTTACTTCGTCAGTGATCTTCAGGGAGCCGCCCAAGGCAGTGGCAACGTCGCCCACGTGGCCCACATCGGCGGCGCAGTGTTTGGCCTACTCTACGCCTGGCGCGGCTGGAATCTCAGTGGACTGTCGGACCTGGGGGGTCGCCTGCGACAGATGCGGCGGCGGTTCAAGGTGGTCCGACCAGACGACACCGGCACACGTCGCCGGCAGGACGATGAGGATGAGGTGAGTCTGCAGGCCCGCGTTGACGAAATCCTCGAGAAGATCAGCCGCTCGGGTGAATCGAGCCTGACTCCTGAAGAGCGGGATATCCTCACCCGTGCCAGTCGCCGCTTCAAAGGCCGGTCAGGCTAACTGCCTGCCGCTGCCTCATCGCTGGGTGTTGCTGCCAGGCTCTGCTGCCACCCGCAGATCAGGCCGGGCGGCCAGCCGCAACTGGTCAAGCAGCCCGACAAACTGGGTGTATTCCTGCTCAGTGAAGTTTCCGGATAGCACGCTGTGCACCCGACCGGCAGTGTCGAGCACAACCACGTTGGCCTCACCTGGAATGATGCCGAACATCCGTTCCAGTGACCCGTCGAAGTCGAGCCAGACCGGCACGTGAGGAGAGTCCTTCCGCATTCGGGACCGGGCAACAGGCCGGAGGGCGCGGGGAACTTCCGCCAATGACGCCACCGGTGTGACCCTCACATCGGGCGCGGGCACGCTGGCAGGCCAGTGGGCCAATCCCACCACCGGCTGCATCGCCCAGGCCTCGGCCTCCGCCTTGGCAGCGGTTGGATGAAACTGCAGATGCAGCCGACGGCCCAGGGCTAGGGCCGCTTCGGCCCCCAGTCGCTCGGCATAGACCAGCACCACGACGTCGCCACGCCAGGCAGCAGTCGCACATGAGGTGCCGAACTGATCCTCCATCGCGATATTCATCGCAGCGTCCGCTGCGATGGTAACAGCGGGTGCCAGACAGCCAATCGCGAGCACGAGAACCGCTGCGGCTCTTTGAACAGGGTGTGAAACAGGAGGCATTGCTGATCCTTTTTTGGGTACGAGAGAACCTTAGGCAGCCTGCCGCAGGCTGGTGGCTGGGGCTACACGCGCCAGCACCGCATCCTCCGGCACTTCTTCTTCTGCTGCTTCTTCTGCTGCTGCTTCATCGGCCCCGGGCCGCAGCATGCCGAGAACTGCCGGCAGGAAAACAAGCGAGGTGAGCGTGCAGGTGGTGACACCCAGGGTGAGCAGCCTCCCAAGACTCTCAAGCCCCCTGTGGCTGGCAACCATCAGGGCACCAAAGCCCAGAATCGTGGTCAGGGCATCGACCAGCACGGCATTGGCTGTTGAGGCGCTGATTCGGTAAGGCCCGGGGCGTTCAAGAGCGTCATGGACAATGTGCACTCCATAGTCGACCGCAATGCCAAGGATCAGTGGGATGCCGATCAGGTTGGCAGGGTTGAGGTCGATGCCGACCAGACCCATCAGTCCGAGCGTCTGAGCCATCCCCACAGCCAACGGCAAGGCCGCCAATAACGAATGCGTCAGGCTCCGAAAATCGATCCACAGCACAGCGATGATCACAACCAGCGAGTAGAGGGCAGCCTGCTCATAACTCCGCTTCATCTCCAGCGAGGCTTCATAGGCCTGTAACGGATTGCCAGTCGCATTGGGGTCGACACTGCGAACATCCCCCACAAATCGTTTCAAGGCATCAAAGTTCCAGATGTCACCCCGGCCGTAGATCTTCAGGAGGTGCTTGCCACTGGCCCCCACAAACCGATCAACGAGGCTTGCCGGCAGGTCATCAAGCGAGGGCGGCACGGGGTCGGAAACTGCCGCCAACGCATGGAGCCGGCTGAGCAATTCCCCCGCCGAGCGTTGCTGAAAGACCGCCAACGCCTGGTAGCACTGCTCCGGGCCCATCCGCCGCAGGGTTTCCCGAGCGCGTTCAAGGTGCCAGGCTGCCCGCATGCCGCCCGGTCGCTTGGCCGCCTCGACCTGGGCCCACCCCAGGGTCTCGCCGAGGGCATCGAGCCGATCGAGCGGAATCTGCGGCGGCCGCTCAGGCAGCCCCTCCAGTCGGCTCCCAATACGCGTGATCAGTGGCGTCTTCACCTCTTCTTCGCCCGCCAACAGCGAGGCGATTTCGTCGACCCGCTCAACCGTCTGCAGGGCTGCCAGTTGCTCCTTCCGAGCGAGCAGCTCCTCACGCGAATCGGCAATCGACAAGGCATACCAGACGCTTTGATCGCACTCCTCCAACAATTTCTTTTCGATCTCAACACTTTCCAGCCCGTCCGGCTGCAGGTTGAGCAGGTTGTGGTCATAGCGAAGATCATGGATGCCCGAACTGACCGCCAGGGTTCCGGCAACGGCGGCCAGTGCGACAAAGCGGGGGTGGCGGGTGAATGGCGCCAGCCAGCGATGCACTGGCACCGGCTCAGGTATCGACCGGCCCAACGGACTGCGGTCGACGATGGCAATGACCGCCGGCAAAACCATCAGTTCTGCTGCGCAGCACAGCAGAATGCCCCCTCCGGCAATCAGCCCCAACTCTGCCACACCGACAAAACTGGTCAACGCTGCCGAAAAGAAGGCAATGGACGTGGTAATCGCCCCGGTGAGAATGCTTGGTCCGACCGACCCACTGGTCTCGAGAATGGCTTCCGTGCAGTCAAGCCCCTGCCGCCGCATCGCCAGATACCGACCGATGTAGTAGGTGCCATAGTCGATACCGACACCAATCATGGTGACGGTGAAGGTGACACTGAGAATGTTGAGATGGCCGACGCTCCCGGTGGCCCAGGCAAAGGCCCAGGCCATCCCGATCACCAGGACCCCGTTGGCCATGAGGGCATGTCGGATGCCACCGAAGCCAGCCACAATCACCACTGCCACGGCCGCCAGTGACAGGCCGCTGGCCCAGATCATCGACAGCTTGCTCGACCGCATCTCGTCATCTTCCATCACCGGCAGGCCGGTGAGGCCGATTGAGGCGTCCGCATGGCGACTGGCGACCAATTCAATCTGCTGCCGCAAGGTGTCGGTTGCCAGCGAGGCCCCGTTGAAGCCTCCTTCCTCCTTGGCCAGCCGCAACAGTACAAAGCCGAGTGTTCCCTCCTTGGCCAGCAGATACTGGCTGGAAAGATCCCGCAGGGTCGACAGGCTACCGGGCATCCCTGGCCAGGGTGACACATAGTCACCCGCCACCGGTTCCGCTGTCAGGCCCCGGTCACTCGCCTCGAGACTGGCCAACAGGCTTTCGCTATAGCGTTCAAGGGTTTTCAGCGGTGGCTCATCGTCTGCGTAGCCCGGTGGCATGCCTGACACCACCGCTGCCGCCAGCCCACCGACCATGGTGCTGGCTTTTAGTTGGGTCCAGCCACCTGCAAGAACCGGTTCGGTCCGATTGAGGAAGCGATCAATGGCAGCCAGATCGGTCGGTGAGACATAGTGCAGCCCCTTGGCCCGCACCTGCGTCAGATCGACCTCATGCAGAATTGAATGGAAGAGCTCCTTGTGCTGAGCCAACTGGTGTGACAAATCCTCCAGGGCGGCCACCGTGGCTCCGCGGGTGCCCCCTTCCACCACCACCACGGCATCGTCGTCTTCCCCAAACTCGCGGATGTAGTCGATCCAGAGCTTGTTGTAGTCGCTGTCGGGGTCGAGCAGATCGACCCGGCTGACCTTGTAGCCGAGCGAGCCGGCCGTCCAGAGGCCAGCAGCGGCCGCGGTCACCACGGCGAGCAGGACAATGGTCCAGGGACGGGTGAGGCACTGCTTGGCCCAGGCAACCATCAGCCAGCTGAGCAGGCTCGGCGCATGGGCACCAGCAGCCCCTCCAGCGCGGCGGGCATTGGCGGCCGACCGACGGGATGGGCGAGCGGGCTCAGGCTGTGTGGGGTCGTCGTGCATGCACCGGACCGTGGACACACCACGGCAATCACCCGCCAAAGGACATTGCGTCAGTCGCCGGCGGCACCACGTTGGGCCGCTCAAATGGGGGCGGGAGCATAGAAATTGCCCGCTCCGCCGCCAAGGCCGAACCCGACCAGTCAAACCGCGTGTTCTGCGCAAAGTTTCCGAGATATCCGGAATTTTCACTGGCCGGAGGAAGCAGAAAAATCCGAACACATCAGCAGGTAGCCGCTCGGCATTGCCGCGTGGACGCCTGCACTGGGGGACTTGTCAGGGGGGAACACGATGCAGACTACGCTGCGTAGCAGCGGCCGGCTGGCGTTTCGGACGCCGGTGGCCTTCCTCATCTCAACACTCATGCTCGCCTGCGGCGCTGCCGTCGCTGGAGCCGCCGCTCGAGAACCTGTCGACATCTCCAGCGGCATCGGTCTGACTGCCCTCGGCACCGACTGGGGGAGTTCCAGCCGGCATGCCCGACAACGGGCGGAAGCCGCTTTGCCCCTGGAGAAAATGGCCGCGGCAGATCGCCAGGCCATCGAGGCGTCGCTGCGGACAACCACCCTCTACCGGCGACTGCCGGTCGAACTGTTTTCCTGCGATGGCGACCTACTCAGCTTCGCGCTGGACAAGCCAGAGACGATTGTCGACATCTGGCGTCTCTTGGGGATCAGTCGGCTCGCACTCGACCCCATCGGACCGGAGCAGTGGCGACTGTCTGACGGCTATGGAACCGTCGGCCACCTCCGCCTGGCCCATCGCGATCGCCGGGCAGATGGCGGCATGCTCATCTTTCACGGCCGCGGAGCCTACACCGGGCCACTCTCTCCAAAAAACCTGACCGGCAACTGCGTGCTGATGGTTCGCTACCGGCAGGCCGAACCGATGACCGATGGTCGCCAACGGCAGGCCGTTCAGATCGATGCCTTCCTCGAAATGGATGGCATCGGTCTTGAGATTGTCACCCGCACCCTGCAGCCACTGATTGCCCGTTCGGCCGCGGCCAATCTGCATGAAATCTGCCTGTTCATGGCCAGCCTGTCAGACGCCGCCACGACCAACCCCGAGGGTGTGGTCAGTCTGGCTGACCGGCTGCCACGCACTGTCCCAGCCGACCGTCAGGCCCTGGCAGCGATTGCCAGAGGAACCGCCCAGCGGCAGGGTCGGCAGCAACCGACAAGACGGGCTGAGGTGCCAGCTGGCTCGGCGGCCTCAACAGACCGACTCAGCGTTGACCTGGCCGCCCGCTGGCTGCCGGTCGATGAACTGGAACACACTCAGCGACGGTAGCAGCGATAGTGGAGTGGGCTGCTCCGTACCAAACCTTGGATGAAACGCAGCATGAAACCTGCCCTGCCTGCGGTCGCTGTCGCTCAGGCCGAAACAACGCCAGCCCCCGTCTCGATTGCCGTCATTTTTCCGCTGCACGACGACCGGGGCATGGGCTTGACCACCGTTGAGGCCTGGCAACGTCAGCAGCACGACGATCCCGACTGCCACCTCGTTGTTGTCGGACCACAACGCGGCCGGCTTTCTGCTGCGATTCGCCAGCGTCTCTGTTCGCAGGACCGGTTCGTGGAGAACTCGTCTCGCAATGAAGCGGTACTCTACAACGCTGGCGGGCAGGCAAGTAGTGCGGACTGGTTGCTCTTCACTGAGTCACATGTGTTGCCCACAGCCAACACGCTGGCAGCATTCCGCCGTGAACTTGCGAATTCGCGGGCTGATGCTGCTGTCCTTGGCTCAACGCACCGTGCCCGCTCACGGTTTTCAGCGGTTGATGCCGCCCTTCACGAGCAAGAATCTGATTCAATGCAAGCGCTGGGATTGTGGCGATGTGTCGGCCTGCGAGGCTTTGCAATCCGCCGCAGCGTCTTTGAAGCACTCGGCTGTTTTAATGCGCGTTATTTCCGGTTCGCTGAAACCGCCCTGGCCATTCACCTCGTTGACCAAGGATATCAGCTTGCATCGTTTCCAAATGCTACCGTCTGTCATGTTGACAGCGACTCACTTGGTGAAATCTTCTCGGCCATGAAGTACGGCCGACTCGGAGCCTGCCGATTTCACGAGGAAGAACCGTTCCTTGCCCAACAAGCGTTTGGCTGCCCCGTGTCCATGATGCAACCTCGGGCCTCTGATCTCAGAATGGCCCGCTGGCTCTGGCGACAGGCGCTGCAGGCCCTCCGAGCAGGGCATCTCCGAGCGGCGGGACGACTCAGTCGTTTTGCCCTGCCGGAGACCGTCCTGGCCGTCGGGGGCTGCGGCGTTGCACGCCTCCGAGCGTTCCTTCGCAACACCCTGACCTTGCTGCACTTCGTCATCATGCTGCATGGCACACGGCGACACCGGCCAGCCACCGACCCCGTGCTCCTCAATCAATACGCTCTCCTCCGCCAGCGTTGCGCCGACCTGGGCAGCATGCAGCATCAACACGAGCGCAACGCCTGCCGCTTGCCACCAGAACCTCGCGGCCTGTCAGCCGTGCGAGCAACCGACTGTGCCACGCATGGCCTTGGCTTCTTTGGCCCTGAGCTGTGGCGTGGCGAAACCTACTGCTGGTCGGCACCCCAGGCTGGCATTCGGCTATTCCTGCCACCTGGCCAACAGGTGATTCGGCTCGACACCAGACCCACAGGCCAATGGGCTCCCCGGCGGCCACGGTTTTTTGTCAATGGCGATGAAGTTCCTCAAGCCGCTTGTCAGGAACAGGATGGCATCGTGACAATCGCAGTTGAGCAAATCACGCCTCTCGGAGGTGACGTCTTGTTGAGTTGGACCTGCCGCAGCTTTCGGCCCGCCCGCGCCGGGCTTCTGGACCGGCGGCGGCTGGGTGTTGCCCTCGTCTCGGCGACCGTTCACCCCGCGTTTTCAGCATGCCAACTCGATCACAACCGACGGGCCGCATGAGTCTCGCCATCCATCTGCCTGCAACGCCGGCGGACACACCATCTGAGCTCCCCGTGCTCGCCTTGGACCTGACGGCCCTCTGGAACCGTCCCGTCCAAGGTATTCAGCGGGTCATTCGTGAAGTCGCCCCATTGCTCATCCGCGATGCGGTCAACCGAGGCTGGGACGTCATCGGCGTTCGCACAAAGCGTTCACGCCAGCACATGCTTCAGCACTGGTCTGGAAAGGCGGCGTTCCAACACCTTCCTAACGACCTTGATCGCCTCGCCGCTGGCATTGAGGTGCACGAAAGTGTTTCTTACGCCACTGTCCGCAACCAGATCCGCCATAGACTTGAGGCCTATCGCGAAGCTGCCAGAGACCGCCACGGCCGTGCATCGTCTTTTTCGCGAATGCCGGCGTGGCTCAGGCAGGTTCGGTCTCACTGGCTGCGACGAAAACCGATCGAGCCAATTACGGCAGATGCCTATCTCACCTTTGCAGCTGGGATCCTCCCCGCCATGACGCTGCCCAGCGTCCCTCCGGAGCGGTCGGTCTATGTCCTCCACGATCTGATCCCGCTGCATTTCCCGGCATACTATCCGCCCAAAGTAAGCCGGGGGTTTCTCAACAATCTTGGCGATCTCGCCCTTGCTCCCGACCTGCCCCGCCGCCGCATTGTGACCGCATCCCAGCATGTCGCCACCGACATTCAGCGGTTGTTTCAAGGCTTGATCCGCACAGAAATCAACGTTGACCTGATCTCCTGGGGCTATGACGCGAAAACGTTCTACCCTGACCCCGACGCCGCCTTTCGGCGGAAGCACGGCATTCCTGACGGACCGCCGGTCGTGGTTGCCGTAAGTACGCAAGACCCCCGGAAACGCTTTGCCGAGATTGCTGAGGCAGTCCGGCAACTCAATGCCTATGCGGTCTTCCTTGGCAAAGGGACTGCCCGGCGGGAGGGCAATGCCATCTACCTCGGTCATGTTTCAGATGCTGTTGTCCGACAGGCTTATTCCTCGAGTGATGTCGTCGTGAACTGGTCTGCCGCCGAAGGCTTTGGGCTGCCGACTATCGAAGCACTCGCCTGCGGCAGTCGCGTAGTGATTCCCCCGGACAACCCGACGCTCAAGGAGGTCGGCGGGACGTATGCGACCGTTGCCCCCGAGGCTAGTGTTGCCGGGCTGTGCACCGCCATCCAGCGGGCGGTGAGTCAGCCGCTTCAGACACCTGACCTGTCGGCCTACTGTTGGCAGCAAACCGCTCGGAGACTGTCTGCCATGCTCTGGCCAGAGGGTGCGTAGCCTTCATCCCTTCAGTGCAGGCGACGCACCGAATGATTCGCGAGGAGGAATCGAGTTCAGTCTTGGCCAAACTGACTCATGACTTCGGCGAACAGCCCACCCCTTCGCTTTGCGCGACCGTCCTGGTCGCGGAACATGTCAAGTCGCTCAAGCACCGTATCGCTGATGACGCTCTGCATGGCAGCCACCGCAGCAGGCCCAAAGGCGCTGCCACGAGATGCTCTCGCCAGCGGTGTGCTCTCGGCATTGCCGATGCCATCAAAACCGAAGGCAGCCCAGCCCTCTTCGCGGAAGCTTCCCCTTCCAGTCAGTCGGTGGATGGCCCCGCTGGCATGTTCGGCGTAGACCACCGTGTGGTCTCCCACTGTCTCAGCAACTTTGGCCTTCCATGCTCCGTGCACGGGCAAGCCGGCCACCGCCCGGTCGAGAAGGGCTCCAAGATCCGGCAGGGGCTGCGGATCAGCAGGGGGCAGTTCGTGCATGGGCTGAATCGACACAGCATCGAGCCGCACTGACCCAAGCGTGGTGGTGGGATCGGTGAACTCGTGAACGGTCACCTCCGACGCCGAAACCCCAACCAGATGACCGGCAATCTGCAC
>JBDQOY010000298.1:0-9346 GCA_040260935.1 Pirellulales bacterium | reverse complement strand
TCCCGGTACCGATCAGCCCGCAATCGAGGTCGATTCTGTGGGCGATACTGGAGGAGCCCGTCTGGGGCGGTACGATCAAGATGGCGGCAGCCGCGAGGTGAGCCGCCGTCATCCCCCATCATTGGGTTCACCAGGTCACCATGGCAAAACGCGGCACCGGGCAGATCTTTCATGTGGCGGAGGAAGCGGCCGGGCTGACACTGGCGGCCTATCTCCGTCAACAGATTGCCGGCACCAGTTGGGCAGCCGCCGAAAAACTGGTGCGTGCCCGCCGCGTGACCATTCATGGCAATCTCTGCCGGGATGCCGCTCGCCGCCTGCAGCCTGGCGAGGTGGTGAAGTTGCTCGATCTGGCCGTTGCGGCCCCCCCGGGACAGCGGGACGTTCACATTGTCCATCTGGACGACGCGGTCGTGGTTGTCGACAAGCCCTCCGGAATCACCACCACCCGGCATCATGAGGAGGCGGGCTGGCCGGCGCGGCGGCGACAGATGCAACCGACGCTCGACGAGATGCTTCCGATGCTCATCCCCCGGTACCTAGCTCGCGGTGCTCAGAAACGCACGCCGCGGCAGGCGGCCAAGCCCCTGCGGTCCGTGCCGGTCCGGGCGGTGCATCGGATTGACCGTGAGACGAGCGGCCTGCTGGTCTTTGCCCGCACGGTGCCGGCCAGCAGGATTTTGGCCGAGCAGTTTCGTCAGCATGCGACCCAGCGGCGGTATCTCGCCGTGGTGGTGGGCCGCGTTGGAACCGGGACGGTTATTTCGTACCTCGTCCGCGATCGCGGCGACGGCCGGCGGGGGTCGTCCGACGATGGCCATGGCAAGCGGGCTGTGACGCACGTCAGCCCGGTCGAACACTTTGGTGATGCCTACACCCTCATTGAATGCCGGCTCGAAACCGGGCGGACACACCAGATCAGGATTCATTTGGCGGAGAGTGGCCATCCGGTCTGTGGTGAGCGGGTCTACGCGGCACCGCCCGGGGCGACTGCCGAGGATCGCTCTGGGGCCCGCCGGGTTGCCCTGCATGCCGCCGAGTTGGGCTTTATCCATCCGACCACCGGTGAACAGGTGCAGTTCTCTTCGCGGCTGCCCGCCGATCTCCGCAAACTGCTCGATCGCCTGGCGGCGGCTCATGGACGGTCGTCGGCCTGACTGGTCGTGAGTCGGTCGGTTGTGACGGAAAAGGGTATTCTGAGTGACAGTCGGGTCGATGCGTGGAGCCGGTCACACGTCCGGCGAATCTCTGAGGAGCAGTGTCATGGCATTTGTGCAGGGTTTCCTTGCCTGTCTCGGTCGGATCATGATCGCCACGATTTTCGTGCTGAGTGCGGTGGGCAACAAGATTCCGAAGTTCAACGATGTTGCCACGGTGATGGCAGCCAAAGGCCTGCCGCAGACGCTAGTGCTCGGCGTTCCGCTGCACAAACTGCTGCTTGTTGGCGCGATTGTCTTCCTGATTGCCGGCGGGCTTTCGGTGGCGGCGGGGTACAAGGCGAGGCTCGGCAGCCTTCTGCTGCTGATCTTTCTTGGGGCGGCCACCTATTTCTTCCACGATTTCTGGAATGCAGAGCCAGAGCGGCAACCGGCGGAGATGATTCAGTTTCTCAAGAACATGGCCCTCGCGGGCACGATGCTGTTCCTGATCGCCAATGGCGCCGGGCCGGGCAGCCTTGACCGACGGCAGAAGCCGCGTCGCCGCTTGGCGGCAGTCCCCACAGAAAAACAAGTTGACCCGCGGGCGGCAGGCCAGTCGGCCGTGGCGGTTGCCGGCCCCGGGGAGGCACTGGTTCCAGCGGAGCCCAGCGACGATGCTGGATCAAGCGAGCAAGCCACTCCGGGCACACCCTAACCACGGGCGCGTGCGTCGGTGGCATCCCTCAGCAAGCACGCTACGTACCGCACCGCGAATCAGGGTGGCTGACGTGGCCGAGATGCCTCGGAGAGCAAAACTACCCGGCTAGGATTCGAACCTAGACAAAGGGAACCAAAATCCCTTGTGCTACCGTTACACCACCGGGTATCGGCCCTGAGTATAGCGAGAGTTTTCTCCGTCGCCGCGGGGCGGTGGACGCCGCAGGAATCGGTGGCCAAAGTCCCCATGTGGGGGTGCGAACAGCCCGTCCCAAGGGTTGACGTGGGGGTCTGTTTTGGCAGACCCTTTCCGTCCTGCGAAGGGGCTCATTCGAAGGGGCCATGGAGTTGCGTCCTCGCAGCAAGCAAAAATGCCAGCGGCACCATCAAGAGGATCAATCATGCCGAGCCTGCCAAATCACCCCGCCCCGAATCTTCTCGCCACACCGTCCGAACGTCGCTGCAAGGCTGGGTTCACGCTCATCGAACTGCTCGTGGTGATCGCGATCATCGGTGTTCTGGTCGGCCTCCTGCTGCCAGCGGTCCAGCAGGCCCGCGAGGCCGCCCGGCGGGCGAGTTGTCAGAACAACCTGAAGCAGATCGGGCTGGGGCTGCACACGTTTGAGTCAGCGAATAAGTACTTTCCAACAGTCGTCAATATTTCTGGTGGTGCTCGGCACTACTGGGTTGCGCAGATTCTTCCTTACATGGAGCAGAATCCGATCGCGGAACTGTACGACTACAGCGTCTCCTTCTCAGATCCGGCAAATCAGACGGCTGTTCAGTTTCCATTGCCGTTTGTGAGTTGCCCAAGTACTCCCGAGCGTCCACTTCGTGATCCACGATTTCCAACCAGCGGAACCAAGTGGGGTTCATCCGCCGCTGACTACGGTGGAATCGCTGGAGTTACGTCGACGTCATCCTGGTGGACAAGTTATCTTTCCTACCCGAGGCCGGCCACGAGCCAGTTGAAAGGGTTCTTGGGGACGGTGGTTCAAATTAGGGCCCAGGGAGATAAGGGCCTTCGACACAAAGACATTCTCGATGGATTATCCAAAACCGGTGCTGTCGCAGAAATGGCCGGAAGGCCACAGGTCTGGTACTTCGGTCGAATGATCGACGGCTCTGGCGAACTGACGGGCGAATATGTCTTCAACAGTGGATGGCCCACGGCCAACAGCCAAACAATAAAAGGTTTTCAACTTGACCTCAGCCAGGGGCTTCAAAAAAACCAGTTCCCGACAGGACCTCAGGTTATTAACGGCTCAAACAAATCTGGGGTGTATGGCTTTCATCCCAAGACAGCAGGAATTTTAATGGTTGATGGGTCCGTCGCGTTTTTTCAAGAGTCGATGAGCTGTGAGGCGATGGTAGCTACTTGTACGATTGCAGGCGGCGAGGTGAATCCAGGCCTCTAGTGTTCGGCTGAGGAATCTATCGTGAAATGCCCGCACAGGCGGCGCGTCGGGCTTAGCCGATGCCTTGCGTCGATCGCGTTGGTTTGGTTCTCGTTGGAACACCCTTGCGTTGCCGAACCTGCGACCGTCGCCGAGGCAAAGGCTACCTCAGACACGCTTCGGATTCGGTACGAACGTCATCGAAAGCACTGGCCTGCCCCAGCCATCGACCCTGGTGTGGCCTGGGACGAACTCGGGCCCCTGCCTGATGTGCAACATCCCGCGAGCAATCCCTACTCTGCGGCCAAGGCCGAACTGGGCAGAGCCCTCTTTTTTGACCCCCGCCTCTCTGGCAGCCGGGAGATTGCCTGCGCGTCCTGCCATGATCCGGACCTGGCCTGGGCTGATGGCCGTACCGTCAGCTTTGGCCACCATCGCGAGCCGCTGAAGCGAAACGCTCCGACCATTCGCAACGTTGCCTTTCAGTCAGTGCTGTTCTGGGACGGGCGGGCCGCCACCATCGAAGACCAGGTCGAACAGGTGCTGCTGAACCCCGCCGAAATGCACATCGAGCGGGAGCAGTTGGTCGCGGCCCTTGAGGCAGTGCCGGCCTACCAAGACCCGTTCGCCACCAGTTTTGGTGATCAGGCCATCACCTTCGAACGGGTGGTGCAGGCGGTGGCTTGCTTTCAGCGGACCGTCGTCGGGGGGCGGTCACGCTTCGACCGGTTTATTCGGGGTGAGCAGGCACTGCTGACGGACCAAGAACTGCACGGGCTCGATCTGTTCCGGCGGAAGGCTCGCTGCATGAACTGCCACCATGGGCCGCTGTTTGCCGACGGGAAATTTCACAACGTCGGCCTCAGTTACTACGGCCGGCAGCAGGAAGACCTCGGCCGCTATCGCGTGACCGGGCAGGCAGAGGATGTCGGCCGCTTCCGCACGCCGTCGCTCCGGGACGTGACGAACACCGAGCCGCTGATGCACAACGGGCTGTTCAAACTCTCGGGTGTGCTCAACATGTACAACGCCGGCATGCCAACCCCGAAGCGGCAGGCCTACCAACAGCATGATCCACTCTTTCCGGTGAAGTCGCCTCACCTCAAGCCCCTGGGGCTGACCCGTGAGGAGCGCGATGCCCTGGAAGCCTTCCTGGGGACGTTGGCCGAGCCCTACCGAAGAATCCATCCGCCGGCAATCAGTCAGCCGGCTGTCGGGCCGTGAAGACGGCGGCGTTTGAGACACCCCAGATGCGGACATGTGGCTGCGCGTCGGCGTCCGTGATGACGGTCAGCAGCCGCTGGCCATCCGGGCTCAGGGCCACCGCCCCGGGGTAGTCGCGGCTGCCCGGGAGTGCAAGGAGTTCATCGCCCCGTTGCGTATCCCAGATCCGCACGGTCCCGTCGCTGCTGGCAGTGATGAGGCGATCTCCTGAGGGCGTAAAACACACCCGGTCAACACCGGCTTCATGCCCCCGCAGGACCAGCAGCCGCTCGCCCGAGGCGACATCGTGAAGCTGTGCCGTGCCGTCCTGCCCACCGCTGGCCAAGAGTTTGCCATCGGGGCTGAACACGACCGTCAACACATTGCCCACATGCCCAATTCCGCGGGCGACTCGATCGCCTGTCTGAAAGTCCGTGATCAGGATGCGGCCCAGGGCAAGCCCGCTGCCAAGCAGGCGGCCGTCAGCACTGGCAGCCAAAGCCGTGACCAGTCCCTGCGGTCGCAGGTTCACCACGCTTTGGCCTGAGGCCGAATCAAACAGATCGCGTACTGCCGAGGCGAAGCGACGGCCACCGACTCCGAAAACAGGGGCGGCTGGCCGGATGGGCGACGTTCCGCTGAGCGGGATCGAAAACGCGGGCTGTCCGGAGGGCAGGTTCCAACCGGTCACGATGCCTTGCGTATCAGTCGTTAGCAGACGATCGCCTGTTGGACTGAAGGCGATGCTGCTGATGTCGGGTTGATGCTCGGCCTGTAAAACAAGCGTACCATCCGTCACATCCCAAACGATGGGTCGGCTTCCTGCAGGGGCGTCCTGCACGGCGGCGGCCAGCAAGTGGCCGTCGTGAGAAAAGGCCAGCATCGTCGGCCGACCCTGAATGCCGGGCAGACGCCGAACCAGGGTGAGTGCGTCGGTCTTCCAGAGTTCGAGCCGGTTCTCCGCAGCGACTGCTAGCCGGCTGCCAGTTGGATTGAGCGTGAGGGCGGTCGGCTGACCGATGGCGGGGAGTTGGCCCAGCACCGCCGGCTGATCGGTGCTCCAAAGACGAATCGTGCCATCAGCACTACCGCTGACCAGCTGGTGGCCGTCCGGCGCAAAGGCGATGGCATGAACATAGCCCTCGTGGCCGATCAGGCGACGTTGGCAGGTACGGGTGGTGATGTCCCAGAGCCGGAGCTCTCCGTTGGCCGCGCCGCTGGCAAGGTGCTGGCCATCCGGCTGAAAGGCAAGGGCGGTGACCAGGGAGTCGTGGCCGGCCAGGTCGCCCCGGCGTTCAGCGCCTTGGGTGTTCCAGAGTTGGATGGTCGATTCGTAGGAACTGACCGCCAGCTGGTCTCCAGTCGCACTGAGGGCCAGCAGGGTGCCGCTCTGTGTCGGGCTCTGGTTGACCGCGACGTTCATTCGCTCGTGGCCATCACTGGCCTGAACAACCTGCACCCGGATGCCGCGATCGGCATCTCGGGTGCTCAGGGCAAGCACGGCCCCGTCCCGTGAAACCATGAACTGCCCGACAGAACTGATGACAGTCGGGCCCACCTGGTCGCCTGTTGCGGTATCCCAAAGCCCGAGTTGTCCTGCGGCATTCACGAGCAGGATGCGGTTCGCCCCACCCACAAAGCGTGCCTCCCGCAGTCGGCCGCGATGGTCGCTGAGCAGGCAGACGGGCTCGTCTGAGCCGCGGTCCCAGATTTCCACGCTGCCGTCAGGCGTTTGGACGGCGAGATGATCACCATCCGCGGTGCGGGCCACCACCGGCTTTCCATTGACAGCGGTGTCACTGGAAGATTTCCAGCCGGCACCCGCAGCGGCCCAGTGCTGGAGCCATTCCTCGCGGTCTGAACCGCGGTCACACAACCGCCAGGGGAACCGGCTGGTGTCAAACAGTGTTTCATCAGGAACCGTCGTCCAGGTCTTTTCCGTAGGAATCGCCAGCAGCTGCTTCACCTCCTCGTTCCTCGATTCCGAAGAAGGAACAGACTTCACCGCCAGGCGTTCCCCGTTTGGCGACCAGGCCAGATCGGTCACGCTGGTCGGGCCGATCCCGATTGTGGCCAGCGCTGCATCACAGGCGGCTGTAAGGCAGCGGGCTTCAAGTGGTAGCGGATCACCGATGATCTCCCTGTTCTCTCGGATGGCTTGCCGCACCCGACGCATATTCCCTGTTGCCAGCGACGCCTGAATCGCCTGCAGATTGGCGATGTAAAGCTGCCGTTTGGCCAAGGCTGTCGCCTCGTCGGCGTGCTGTTGGGCGGCCACGGCCAGCTGCCGCTGTCGCTCAGCACGAATGGCGTAGAGCGTGGTGCCGAGAGTGCCCAGCAGCAGGGCGACGGCGACCGCCAGCGTGGCGATGGCGGCCAGCCGATGTCGCCGCATGATGCGGCTGAGTGCATCCCGCAGCCGGGGTGGACTGGCAACGATTGCCTCGCCACGGAGATAGCGGCCGAGGTCAGCCTCTAGTTCAGCCGCTGTGGAGTACCGCCGGCTACGGTCCTTGTCGAGGCAGGTGGCGACAATCGTGCTGAGATCGCCGCGGAGCCGGGGGCTGACTGAGGAGAGCAGAGGAGGGTCGGTTTCGGTAACGATTCGGGCCGCCTCGTGGATCGGCCGGTTGTGAACATCATAGGGAGGTCGGCCAGCAAGCAGTTCATAAAGAACGACACCGAGGGCATAGACGTCAGCCCGTAGGTCGAGTTCCGCAACATCACCGCTGAACTGTTCCGGGCTCATGTACTGCAAGGTGCCGACCAACTGGCCGACATCGGTGTGCATCGTGGTGAGGGCCACATCCCCATCGGTGCTGCGGGCAACGCCGAAATCGATGATTTTGGGCTGGCCGGTGGCGTCGACCAACATGTTGCTCGGCTTCAGATCACGGTGGACAATGCCTCGCTGATGGCCATGGGCAACCGCTGCCGCAGTCTGCCGAAACAGTTCGATTCGTGCCTGGGTGGTCAGGTTCCGCTCCGCGGAAAACGCGGTCAGGGAACGGGCATCCTCGACATACTCCATCACAAAATACGGCACGGCATTGCCAGCCATCGATTCGATGCCGGCGGAGTAGATGCGGGCGATGCCCGGGTGGGACAACCGACCCAGAATCTGCGCCTCCAAATGGAAGCGTTTGCTGGCAGCAGTGGAGAGGATTCCGGAACGGATCAGTTTGACCGCAACGGTTCGGCTGGGACTGTCCTGATGCCCCTCGTAGACACAGCCCATTCCACCCGCGCCGATCAGGCGGATGAGTGTGACATCACCAAGGCGGGTGCCGGCCTCGAGAGCGGGGCCGGCCGCTACCGGTGTCCCGTCGAGGAATTCAGAGAGCCCACCAAAACTCAGCGGGGCGTCACTCGTGTGGTCCGGTCGATCCATGCGCCCGTCAGCCGTTACCTGCCGGGGGAGATGTCGGCTCAGTGGCGGGCTCGTCAGCCAGGGGACGCTGTAGGCGACTCACCACGGCGAATGACAGCTGCTCCAGTTCAATGGCCAGATCGACCGACACCTGCTGGACGCCGTCTGGCAGGCTGAGCGTCACGGGAGCAAAGTTGACGATGCCCTCAATACCTGCGGCGATCAGGTCGTTGGCAGCTTCTTGGGCGCGATTGGCGGGGACGACGATCATGCCGAGGCGGATCTGCTTCTCGCGGATCGTGGCAGCCAGTTCGCTCAGGGGCTGGATGCGGATTCCTTGAATGATCTGGCCGACCTTTCGCTGATCGGCGTCGAAGGCGGCTTCAATCGCAAAGTTCTGCCGGCCGAAGCCTCGGTAGCCGAGGAGAGCCTGCCCGAGATTCCCGGCACCGATCATGACCACGGGCCAGGGCTGGTTGGTGCCGAGGATATCCCGCATGGCGTGGATCAGTTCGTCCACCCGGTAGCCGACGCCGGGGTAGCCAAACTGCCCGAAGAAGCCGAGGTCTTTCCGCACCTGTGCGTCACTGAAGCCGAGCAGGGTACCAAGTTGGCCAGAGGAAATGGTTGTCTGGCCAGCAGCCTGCAACCGCTGCAGTTCCCGCAGGTAGAGGCTGATGCGGCTGACCACAACCTTCGGCACAGACGCATCCGAGGGCGGTTCAGCGGCACGTGAATGTGGTTCGTCTGGCACCATGCAGCATCCATCAGAGCCGGGAAATCCCTCCAGACTCTACCCCGGTTCCCTGACTGATCGCAAATCGGCTGCAGGAAGGTCTGGTTGTACCGACTGTACGGCCGGTTGGACTCTGGAAAAACTTCAACGGTTCCGAAAAACGGTCGTCCTAGGAAGAGTTTGTGGGCGACAGTTGCATACAGGGTGCCCGACTCCGCTTGGGTCTGGCCACTGTTGTTCGTTGTTGGCGTTGATTGCCTCAAAAGGTTCAGAGAGAGAACGTGATGAACAGAATATGGCTTGGTGTACTGCTGGCCGTGGCATTTGCGGGAACAGGCGTCCGTCCGGTCGATGCGGCCTACTGCGGACTGGCCAGTTATCAGCACGGGAAAGCGGCTGTGAACACTGTCAGTTTTGCCCGCGCCCGGCAATCCTGTTCGCGGTGTGAGCCATCGTGTGCAGCGCCGGCGGCCTGCGGCACACGCATGGTTAAAGACGTTGTCTACGAGCAGAAGCAGTACACCTGCTACAAGACGGTCTGCGAGAAGGTGGTGGAGCAGAAAGAGATCGCCTGCGTTCGCTACGAGCGGGAACAGTGCATCCGGGAAATTGAATACACCGTCTGCAAGCCGGTTTGGGAGACCCGTTCTCGGACGGTGAATGAGACGGTCTGCAAGCCGGTGTACGAGACGCGGACGAAGGAGATTCCGTACACGGTCTGCAAGCCGGTGTATGAGACGCGTGAGCAGTGCTACACGGTCTGCAAGCCGGTGTACGAGACACG
>JBDQOY010000297.1:0-3832 GCA_040260935.1 Pirellulales bacterium | reverse complement strand
TGGCGATGACGACGACACGCTTGTCGGTGGCCCCGGGGCCGACGAGGTCTACGGCCAGAACGGAAGTGATCTCCTGGTCGTCATTGATCAAAGCCTGACTCTTGCCGGTCCCTTTGCCACCCCTGCCGGTGCCGGCATTGTTGATTTCTACGATGGTGGTAACGGCAACGATACCCTGGCACTCGTCGATAACATCAATCTGACGCTCACAGACACCGAGTTGATGGCCTACGGAGAGACTCATGGTGTCGCGTCGATTGAACACGCTTATTTGGTAGGTGGGGCGGGCGATAATACCTTTGATGCGGTCGGCTTCTCGGGCAGCACCGAGATGCACGGGCAAGCTGGCAACGACACGCTGCTCGGCGGCTCCGGTGTGGACGCGATCTACGGCGGAGATGACGACGACACTATCAGCGGCAACGACAATCACGACATGCTAGCTGGGCAGGCGGGCAATGACACGATCACCGGTGGTGGCGGCAACGACACGCTCATCGGTGGTCTTGGCGTTAATACGCTCGCAGGCAATGACGGTGACGACACCTTTCTTTTTAGCGATGTGATCGCCTCTGACGAGATTGATGACACTGGCGGTGGATCGGATGTTGCGAACTTCACGGCCTTTACGAGCAATCTGACGTTGCTGGTCGGGAATGCGAATGCGGCTGTGGTCGTCAGCCAGGGTGCCAGGTTCCAGGCGGCATTTGTCACCGACCAGATCGAATCGTACCTGCTTGGAAGCGGGGCCGATACGCTTGAGATCAAGGACGGCAGTTCAACGATTGGCTCGGTCGATGCCGGCAACGGCACGGACCTGCTGACCTATCAGGGGGGCACCAGCGGTTGGGCAGCGTGGACGACTAGTGTGAAGGTCGATCTGGCAGCCGGAACCGCTACTGGCTTCGGTGCGACGCTCAATGTCGAAGATGCCAGTGGTGGCGACGGCGATGATGTGCTCGTTGGTTCGAGCGCCGACAACCGGCTTTTCGGCTATGGCGGCAACGACACGATCAATGGTGGGGGTGGCAACGACACACTTGCCGGTGGTTCCGGGGTGAACAACCTTGCCGGGGAAGACGGCGACGATACCTATGAGTTCAGCCAGGTAGTCGCCTCGGATATCGTGGATGACACCGGAAGCGGAGTGGACGTTGCTGACTTTACTGCCTTTTCGACCAATCTGACGCTGGCGGTCGGGAATGCCAGTGCCCCGATTCTCGTGACGCAGGGTAGTAGTTTTCAGGCAGCATTCGTGACCGATCAGATTGAATCTGTCCTGCTCGGAAGCGGTAGCGATACGCTGGAGATCAAGGAGGGGAGTTCCACGATCGCCTCGATCGACGCCGGCAACGGCACTGACCTGGTCAGCTATCAAGGTGCCGGGAGTGGCTGGGCGGCCTGGACGTCCGGCGTCAATGTGTCCTTGGCGGCTGGCACAGCCACTGGTTTTGGGGCCACACTCAACGTTGAGGATGCCAGCGGTGGTGATGGCGATGACAGCCTGACAGGGTCGAGTGTCGCCAACCGACTTGCTGGTTTTGGAGGGAACGACACACTGGTGGGGCTCGGTGGCAACGACACCCTCATCGGTGGCACCGGCAACGACACCATGAGCGGTGGTTTGGGGGACGACGTCTACAGCTTTGCTGACCTCTTTGGCGATGACACGATTAACGAAGTTGCAGGCGAAGGAACTGCCGACACGATGGACTTTTCAGCGGTTACCGTGCCGCTGGAGGTGCTGCTGGGCAGTGTGACAGTGAGCGATGGCACTTCGACGGCGACCCATGCGAGCGACCACATTGAAGAGGTGATTGGTGGCGCGGCTGACGATGCCTTTGTGATGACCGGCCCGAGCGTTGTCTTCCCGGGCACGCTCAATGGGGGTGGAGGCACGAACACACTTTGGTATGACGATCCTGATGCAGCAATCGTTGCGGCGGTTGCGGATGAAGAGACGCCGAATGTTGACTCCGCGATCAACTTTGCCGCTGTCAACGCGATCGAATGGCAGGAGAACGCTGCCATCTCCGGGCCGGTGCTGCTAGGCACCGACTATGACGGCGAGGTCTATGTGAACCCCGCCACGCCGGTGACCTTTGCCGGTAGCAAGGTGACGACAAGCGTACTCGGGGGACGGTTCGAACTACTCGAGGCTGAAACGGTGACGGTGCCGGGGACTGGAACTGGCAGTGGACCCCAGAACGTCCTCTTTGCCCGCGATACGACTGGCGGGCACCTGGTGCGGTTGCCAGCGAGTGCCGCCTGGGCGATGTTTGGGCTGTTTGGGATCAGCCCGGCTTCAACACCGGTGCTGGTCAAGCCAAGTGCGACGCCTGCCGGTTCGCCACTGCAGTTACCGGTTGAACTCAACGGTGCGATCAATCTTCGCAGGGATGAGCTTGCTCAACTTGCGATTGATGACGGGATCACGCTTACTGCCCTCAGCAAAGACGGGGATCGGGTTACCCAGACGAGCAACCCCGGCTATCGTATGGTGGCGGCAGAGCAGGTGGGCGGGGTCAATCAGTTGCTGCTGATCGCGGCAACGGGTGACGGCCTTATCTGGTTGTTCGAAGCGAGTTGGGGCTGGACCGGCAAGACGACCTTTACCGCTGGTAGTGCTGACGCAGATCAGGCTGAGTCTGATTTTGAACTCGATATCGATCTGGATGGGTCGATCGGGTCGTGAGCGGCCCGAGCGGCCCCGCCAGATCCCCGGGCTCGCGCCCGGGGCTTCCTTGGAAAACATCTCAACGGCAAATGCCTTCCGCCATGCTTGCCATGGTGCAAGCCGCCATTCCTGAGGCGGCACGAGGGGTCGTGGCGGACGTGATGCCGGACGCGGTGCTCGAAGCTGTGCGAGGCTGACCTCCGAGGAAGCCCTCGGCGCAAGCCGGGGGATCGCATGCACGGCTTGACACCGCTTCGCTCACGCTCGCGTTCGCATGCCCGCGGCGGGCGTCGCCTACCACATCACGAGCATCTGGGTCTGGATCGCGGTGCCGCTGTAGCCGGCCCGGTAAGGATAAAGCGTGTTGTCTGCCGGGCTGCGGTTGTAGTAGAGGGCCTCAAAGGTCAGTTTGCTCTGCCGGCTTTTCTTGAGGTACCAGTTGAAGCCGCCGCCATACTCTTGGCCGGTGCCGTAGGGGCCGGTGACGGCACTTGAGCGGCCATATATTTCGTATTTCCGTGGCACGAGGCAGTACGACAGATAGCCAAGGCCCCCCTGATCAAACAGGCTTTGCTGGTTGAGATAGGCCGGCGTTGGATCAATATTCGATGTTTTCGCAGCAGAGATGTCATCGATCAACCGGAAGTAATACTCGAAATTGAGGGCGAGTCCCTTGTACTTCCAGCCTGCATCAATGGTTGCCATCTGCAGCCGAAACTGTTTGACCGTGGCGTTTGGTCCCAGGGCGTTGGGGGTGGCAATCGGGGTGCCGTCGGTCAGTCGGACAATCGTGTCTTCAGGGTTGTTGCCATTCGTGTTGAGTACGGCCTGAGAGAGAGAGTGAATGCCACTACAGCCAAGCCGGACGGCTGGGGTATCGTGAATCTCCATGTCAGAGTAGCCGAGGCCGAACTTGCCCATCGGTTCCCAGGTGAGGATTCCGGCCCAGGCCATCGATGTGCCGCTGCGATTGACACCAGCCAGCGAGCCATCGATGGCATTCCAGACGCCGCCCCGCCAGGTGAGTTCGCCATCAAGAAAGTCGCCGTTGAATTCAACCCCGGGCGAGTAGCTGGGCCGAAAAAAAGTGTTGGCCATGCTGCGGTCAACGCCCATCACCCAGCGGCTGGAGGTTGCCCACTCACGGGTGCCGGC
>JBDQOY010000296.1:0-3121 GCA_040260935.1 Pirellulales bacterium | reverse complement strand
TTGAGACCGAACTACGGCACCGCAACATTCCCTATGAACTGATCGGTAGCCGGTCGTTTTTTGACCGCCGTGAAGTCAAGGACGTCCTCTCCTACCTGCGGCTGCTTGTTGATCAGGAAGACGATCTGGCCCTGTCACGAATTGCCAACGTGCCGCCGCGAGGGCTTTCCTACAACGCTCTGGAAAAGGCCCGCAAGGAGGCGGCTGAGGGTGGCCGCAGTCTTTGGTCGGCCTTGCTGGAAGCCCGGTCGGCTGGCCGGCTATCGGCAGCAGCCGCAGGCGGGGTGGCCAAACTTGAGGCACTCATTCGCATGGCTCCGGCAGCCGGCGGCGGTGGTTCGGCCGCCGACTCGCTGCGACGGGTGCTTGAGCAGAGCGGGTATCGCAACTATCTCGCCAAGGAATTTGAAGACGAGGCTGAGCAGGAAGAACGCTGGCAGTCGGTCGAGGAACTGGTCAACGGCCTGGCTCGGCACGAGCAGGAACACCGCGGCGTCGACCCGGCGACCACGGTGCGGCGGTACCTCGATGATTTGATCCTGGAGGTGAAGGAGGCCGAGCGATTTGAGGAGGACAAGACCAAGGGCAACAAGCTCAAACTGATGACCCTGCACGCGGCCAAGGGGCTGGAGTTTGACTGTGTCTGGATGGTCGGCCTTGAGGAGAACCTGCTGCCGCACATTCGGGCGGTGAACGAGGGGCTGCCGGCGATCGACGAAGAACGGCGGCTCTGTTACGTCGGCGTGACCCGGGCCCGCAAGCGGCTGATGCTGTCACTGGCGCTCACCCGCATGAAGTGGGGCAAGGCCAAGCCGAGCAAGCCCAGCCGGTTTCTCTATGAACTGACCGGCCAGGCTGAAAAGTTTGTTGAAGGCCCGGCCGAGCCACGGGAAAAGGTCGGCGCCAAGCCGCGGAAGCGACGGTAGCCGTGGACGTAGCCGACAGCCTGCGGCACAATTCTGCCTGAGCAAGCCGGCGGAAGCATAAGCCAACACCATGCCCATGCAACCCTACACCCTCGATACGTCACCAGAAGCTCACGCGGCAGAGCTTGCCGCAATCAGGCGTCTGCCACCTGCGAAGCGGTTTGCCCGGGCTCAGTTTCTATCTGATCAGGCCCGACAGATGGCCTTCGCGGCGATCCGTCGCCAGCAGCCCGGGATCAGCGACGAGCAGCTGCGACTGAAATTCATCGCCATCGCCTACGGCCCGCAGGTAGCGGCCGATGTCGAGCGGTGGCGAAACGAGTTACGGCGATGAGCGAGGCGGATGATTTGCGGGCCGCCCTCGGCCCGGTCACCGAGGCGTTCCGGATGCTGGGCATCCGCTTTTTTGTCGGCGGTAGTGTTGCCAGCAGCTTTCATGGCGCGATTCGTTCGACCATGGATGTCGATCTGGTCTGCACCATTACGGCAACACATGCGTCCCAGTTTGTAAAACACCTTGGCGACGATTTTTATGCCAGCCTATCTGCGATCGAAGATGCCATCGATCGCAAATCGTGCTTCAACCTGATTCACTATCCAACGTCGTATAAAATCGATGTCTTCGTCTCGCGCGGTCGAGAATTCGACTTGACCGCAATGAATCGCGCTATGCCGCAGTCGCTCATGAGTGCGGACCTGCCTCCGGTCCCGGCGGCAACGGTCGAAGACTCCATTCTGAGCAAGCTTGAGTGGTTCCGGCTGACCAACGAAACATCCGAGCGGCAATGGCATGACGTGGAGCGACTCATTGAAGTGCATGGTGAAACACTCGACACCCAGCATCTCTGGCAAATGGCTAAGGCTATCGATGTCGCCGATCTCCTCAGCAGGCTGCTGCCAAAAAACTGATTGACAGGCCGCTCTCCTGCCAGCTTTCGTCGGCGTCACTGCTTCTTCTCAGGAAAGGACTACTAGGCCCTTCCACCTCTCAATACTTGCTTGCACAGCGTGAGTAGAGACGGGCGATATCCTTGGGAACGACTACTACTCGCAGAGTTGGCACGGAAGACTTAGCCAACATTCTTTCGCTATCACCATTTTCTCTGCACCGGAAGTTCTCTTCTCGTGCTTAATTGTTCTTTTGAGGAATCAGCGGCGGTAGCACTTGTCCACCAACTTCCCTAATAAAAGTATGCTGGTTGACATGAAAAGCCTCACCCACGAAGCACATTTGGCAGCATCTTGGCCAGCTGCCAGTAGCCCTTTGACCCGCCAGCGATGGCGGCGTACATATCGGCCACGCCGAGGGTGAGGGCTGCCCCCTTCCTGTGCCACGGAAACCAGGGTGGGGTTGGCCAGACGGTCAGCGGTGCCCGCAGAATCGTGTTGTGAACCAGTGGTAACAACTGCGGATTGTGCACATAGCCAATACCACTCTCAGGCTTCTCAATCGTGCCCCCCGGAAAGCCGCCCCAGGGTACGCCACCCATGGCATAGCCGAGGGCCGACCAGGTATTCACAGCCACGACGCCATACCGCAGGTGTTCAATCATGAGTTCCACACGAGCCCGGTCATGGGTTGCCATGCCATCTGGCAGGGTCACGCTGGCTGCCAAGGTGCCAGGCAGTTCATGGGTGAACTGCGAGGCCGCCACACAGAATGCTTCAATCGATGTCGCATCAACAGTCGTCTCCACTGCCGCCGGCAGGAACCACTCTTGGGCAAACCAGTACGGCTCAGCCTGCCGATCGACACCCGGCCGCAACGTCGGCTGAAAGGAACCACCCTCCAGGGGCTCACCCGTCGCCTGCTGCCAGAGGTCTGCCACCCCCGGATACCAGGCCGGCCGGGCAGGCAGGCTCGCCAGCCGTCGCTGAATCAGCCCCAGAAATTGCTCCCGCTGCTCCCACTGCTGACAGGTCAGCACCACCTTGGTGGCAATGCAGTTAAAGGATGAGTTGTTGGCAATCGAGGCAGCGATCTGATCGGCCTGATAGGCCAGTGCCTGCTCAGAATAGCGGCCCGGCACGATGATCCACGGCGTGACATTACCCAGCTCACAGGTAATGGGCTTTGTAAGCGGCCCACTCCCATCACCAGCAACAAGCCGCCGAAAGGTTGCCTCGCCACCAGTGAGATGGATGTGAGTCACCTCCGGTGCCGCAATTGCCCTGGTGGCTAGTTCGGCATCACC
>JBDQOY010000295.1:0-4450 GCA_040260935.1 Pirellulales bacterium | reverse complement strand
GTTCTGCCATGACGCGGTCCTCGCCTCCTGCTCGGTGTCGTCTGGCGTGGAGGGGGGCATCTGGCCAGGCTCGACCCGTGGCCCCCGTTCGCTTGGCGTCGTGGCAGAACGCCAGAGGTTTCTGCCCTGACACGGTCCTCGCTTCCTGCGGCATGCAAAAACAGGCCTGATCCCCTGCCGGGGGGCAAAATCAACGATCCTGGATGCTAAACTACGGACATGACAACGACTTCTTCAGCATGTGGCGACGCTGGCTGCTCCGGTGAAGGGGCGGCGGTGACCGAGGCTTCCGGCAGGGTTGATCACGCTCGCATTGAGCAGGCCGTGCGGGAAATCTTGGCGGCGGTGGGTGAAGACCCCGATCGCGAGGGCTTGCTTGAGACCCCCGCCCGTGTCGCTCGCATGTACGCCGAAATGTTCAGTGGCCTGCGGGACGATCCGCGTCAGCATCTCGGGAAGGCCTTCACCGAGAAATATGACGAACTGGTGCTCGTTCGCGATATCGCCTTCAACAGTATCTGCGAGCATCACCTCTTGCCGTTCATGGGGCATGCGCACATCGGCTACATCCCCAACGGCCGTGTCCTTGGGCTGAGCAAGCTCGCCCGAGTTGTCGAGGTGATCTCGCATCGCCCGCAGGTCCAAGAGCGGATGACCGAGCAGATTGCAGAACTGCTCGAGTTCGACCTGGGTGCCAAGGGCGTGGCAGTTGTGCTTGAGGCGTCGCACACATGCATGACGATCCGGGGCGTCCGGAAGCCCGGCAGCCTCTGTGTGACCTCGGCCATGAAGGGACTCTTCCGGAACAACGTCTCCAGCCGGGCAGAGGTGATGTCATTGATCTATGGCAAGCGCTGACGAGGGCAAGCGCTGACGAGGGCAAGCGCTGACGAGGGCAAGCGCTGACGAGGGCAAACGCTGACGAGGGCAAACGCTGGGAAGGCAGCCGTCCTGGGCGGCATCCGCAGGGTCACTGTCGCGACTGACCTGAAGAATCGTTGACCGAAACAACGCACGGCCGCACATCTGGAGCCACCGCCGAATGACCCTGCTGATCGATTTTCTCTGCCGATTCAGTTGCGGGCTGGCCGTGGCACTCTGTCTGACCTCTGCGGCCCTGGTGCCCGGGGGTTTTTTTCGGGTCAACATGCTCGTGCTGCTTGGACTGGCCACCTTTGCCTCCCTCCTCGCGTGGACCGTCTCACTGGGAATGGTCGGCTGGCTCATGGGCGTGACCGCCGTTGTGGCTTGGGTGGGGAGCGTGCTCTGGTACGCCGGCCGGTACCGCGGTGGCCTGCTCTGTTGCGGGGTTGCAGCCGGGCTTTCTGGCCTAGCCACCGTGGCCGCCGCCAACCCCGACGTGGGGGCTGTGACGCTCCGGCTGCTCTCCGGCATGCTGCTGGGGCTGACAATCAACGCCATGTTGCTCGGCCACTGGTACCTCAACGCGCCGGGCATGCAGGTGGGAGCGCTCCGGCGTTCCATCGACCAGACACTTGTTGTCTGGGCAATCCTCGTGCTGGCCGTGCTCGCCTCGGTCGGCTGGCAGTTCGCCGGCAACCATCTGCCAGCCAGCAGTTGGCTGGAACGGCTGGGTCAGGCTGCTGCGGCGGCAGCCGCTGGTTCGGAAACCAGCCTCGATCAGACCGGCGTGGCGCTGCTGTGGCTCCGGTGGCTGGCGGGGCTGGTCGGCTTGCCGGTGCTGCTGGTGATGAGCCGCAAGACGCTCGATATCCCCAATACTCAGAGTGCCACGGGCATTCTCTATGTGGCCTGCCTGGCAGTGATTCTCGGTGAGTTGACGGCCCAGCTCTTGCTGGCGACACCGTCGGTTGAGCGTCCGGAGGCGCACATGGCCGTGGCAGCAGGAACAAGAGGAACACCATGAACATCGTTTTTGCCTGCCCCGAGTGCGGTGCACGGGCTGTCAAGATGGCGGTCGAAGAACATGACACGCTCAGTTGCCACCAGTGCGGCAGTCAGCGTGCCATTCCCGAAGGGGGCCTGCTTCCCGGCACGGCCGACGCTCCACCGCGACTGACCCGGTGCCTAGTCTGTCCAAGCACGGAACTGTTCGTGCGGAAAAACTTTCCCCAGCGGCTTGGCGTCGGCATTGTTGTGGTCGGCCTGGCGCTAAGTTGTGTTGCCTGGGCCTACCGGGAACTGCTGCTCACGTTTGGCATCCTTTTTGGAACGGCCTTGCTCGATGTGGTGCTGTTTTTTCTGGTGCCTGAGTGCCTCACCTGCTACCGCTGTGGTTCCCGATACACAGGCCCGGGAATCACTGACCGGTTTGGGGGCTTCAACCTGGAAACGCACGAAAAGTATCGGCAGCAGGCCGCGCGGCAGGGGCACTCGGCGACGGCCTCCCGGTCGTAAGTGACAGGGAAGAGAATCGATGGACGGAGATGCACGGCGGCTTGAACTTGATCGCATCCGCATGGCGGAGGATCTTCGCGGTGTGGTTTCCGGCGATGTAATTTTTGCCGAGGCGGCCCGCTCGCTCTATGCCACGGATGCGAGCCTGTTCACGATTCCGCCGCTGGGGGTGGTACGGCCCCGCACTGTTGACGATGTGGCAGCCACACTGGAGTGGGCGACGCGGCATGGTGTGTCGGTCCATCCTCGGGGAGCAGGAACCGGTCTGGCGGGCGATGTGCTGGGCCAGGGACTGATTCTTGACTGCTCCCGCTTTCTCCGTCGCATCGTGCAGACCGGCGACGACACCGTGCGGGTCCAGCCGGGGGTCACCTGCCAGCAGTTGGAGACACACCTGGCGGGAATCGGCCGCTGCTTCGGCCCTGATCCAGCCAATGCCAGCGTGACCACGCTGGGCGGTATGATTGGCCGAAACACCTCCGGCAGTCGCTTTCTCAAGTACGGTGCCGTCCGCGATCGGATTCGCGCTGCCGAGGTGGTCTTCAGTGATGGTCTGGTGGCTGAGCTGGTGCCGACGACCGCAGCGACCCGGCCCGACGGCGAGCTTACTTCGGCTGATGCCAGCCGGCGTGGGGCACTGGCCCGGGGCGTTGTTGCTATCCATGCCTCGGCCGGTGAGCAGCTTGCCGCCATGGCGGCTTCGGAGCGGCTGGTTCACGGTGGGTACCGGCTGGACGATGTTGTCCAGCCAAAGGCGGGGGCGGGCGGGCAGCCGCCCGTCGTCGATCTGCCCCGGCTTCTCTGTGGCAGTTCCGGTACCCTCGCGGTGGTTACGGCTGTCACGCTGGCAACCGAGCCGACCTCTCCTGGGGCGGCGGTGGGGCTGTTCTTTTTCGATTCCCTTGAAGGGGCTGCTGCCGCCGCCCGGCGGCTCCAGAGTCTGGGTCCCAGTGCCTGTGACCTGTTCGACAAGCGGCACCTTGCCCTCTCGCGAACGGCCAGTGCCACCTTTGAGCGGCTGGTGCCCGCCGTCGCAGAGGCTGGGTTGCTGGTCGAGTTTTCTGGTGGAGAGCGGGCAGATTGGAACCGCCAGTTGGATGAGGCGGTGCAGCATACCCGCCGGTCACGGTTTCGCTGCATTGATGTCCGGCGGGCTGAGTCGGCGACGGACGTGGAGCTGTTCTGGCACTTATCGCGAACTATTGTGGCAACGCTGCACGGGGTTCGGGGTGACGTGCGCCCAGTGCAGTTCATGGAGGATGTGGTCATCCCGCCGGCCCGACTGCCTGAATTTCTGGTGGCCTACCAGGAATTGCTCAAGCGGCATGCCGCCACGGCGTTGCTCTTTGCCCACGCCGGCCACGGCCAGTTGCATGTGCGGCCGTTTGCCGACCCGCGTCGTCCGGGCGAGCGGCAGCGGCTTGAGGCGTTGGCCAACGAACTTGTGGCTGTCGTGGTCGAGATGGATGGCACGCTCGGGGGAGAGCAGGGACTGGGCCTGTCGCGGACTGCATTCTTCCAGCAGTATGCTCCCGAACAGGTGGCGGTCTGCCGCGAGGTCAAGCGACTGTTTGATCCGGCCGGCCTGCTCAATCCCGGCAAGATCGTGCCACTCGCTGAGGCCCCGGCCGCAGCTTGGCGGGGTGAGCTGGCCGCCGCGTCCCCGGCGGTCAGCCTGCCGGTGCTCACCTGGACTCTGGAGCAATGCAGTGATGAGGTGGATGCCTGCAACGGCTGCGGAGCCTGTCGGTCGGACGAGGAAGCACTGCGAATGTGTCCCCGGTTTCGGGAGTCACCGGGCGAAGAGTCGTCACCCCGGGCCAAGGCCAACCTCGTGGCTGGTCTGTTGAATGGGGCAGTCGATCTGCAGGCAGCCGGCCTCGAATCCATTCAAGCGATTGCCGACACCTGCTTCAACTGTCACCAATGCCGCACCGAGTGCGCTGCGGGCGTCGATATTCCGGCGCTCGTCACTGAACTCAAGGCAGCCAGTGTGGCGGCCCATGGTTTGCGGTGGACCCCCTGGCTGCTCTCGCGGGCAGACCGCCTGTCGGCTCTCGGCGGGCGGCTG
>JBDQOY010000027.1:0-3213 GCA_040260935.1 Pirellulales bacterium | reverse complement strand
GGGCAAGTCGGTGCCGGGCGGGGTCAAACGGCTCTCCCCGGCAGTCTGCTTGAAGGCCGGTCTCAGTCCGCGACACCCGGCAATCCACAAAAAGCATCCGCCGCAATTCGAACGCCACACGCAACTCGCTCAACAGATCGACCAGCAGCCAGGTGGGGTCGTTGCCGACAACAAGCAGGGTTTCTGAGACTGCTGGCTGAATGGCAGCGATGTCCCCTGCAATCACCTCCGCAAGTCCTTGCGCCGCTTCGCTGCAGAGGGCTTCATAGGTTGCAGCCTGTACCCGTAAACCCAGATCGGCGGTATGGTCGAAGATTTCGTGCATCGTGATTCACCCCTCCAGGGGCTTCTTCGGCAGGAGCCAACCGCAGTGAAGACTGCAATTGGGTCTTCCCGCCTCATCTGGTATTCTATTTCTCCGTCAGGGGCAGACTGACAGTAGCGGATTCGGTAGCGGCATGTTGACTCTCAAAGAGGAGACAGCCGCGACAACCAGACCAGAGACGTTGGTGGCAAGACCAGCACCTCGCTCCCGGCACCAATCAGCGCTGTCAGTGCATATCGCATTCTGGGGAGAACGCCGTGCGATCGGAGAAGTGGCATCGCTGCCCCCACTGCCGGACCATCAACCCGGGCCAGGCCGGTCCGGACTTCAATTGCAGTGCGTGCCGACAACGCACCCGCTGTCCATGCCCGGCATGCGGTGGTCTGCTCACTGATCATTCAGCAATCTGTCCGCACTGCAGGCAGGCGATCTCCTGGCGGGGAAATTACCCTCAATCCAACGCCACGGCCCTGTTTGATCGTCAGGCCAACCAGCACGCGACTGCCGCCGACGACGCTGCCTACGAACTTTCCATAGAGTCACTTCCGCCAGAATTGGCTCGGAAACTCATTCAGCGCCATAACGCCAGTATCAGCAACGCTGAAAACCAGAACGTGGCGGCCCGGGCCCCCATTGTTCTCCGACGGCTAAAGAATTTGTCGCCAGACCTTGCTGGGGAACTCCGTTACGCCCTCGGAAGCATTCATCTTCCCGATGTTTCCAACGTGCGTGCCGAGGCAGCACGACGTTTCGCAACACATACATCCGGCCTCCACTTCGACGGGTTGATTGACCTGACACCCGACGTCGCTGCGGCGTTGGCCAAACATACAGGACGTCTTTCCTTCGGAAATCTCGAAACCATCTCTGCGGAGGCGGCGACAGCCCTTCAGAAGCACACGGGCACGCTTGCTTTGCATGGCATAAAGTGGCTCGGCGATCGGGCCGCCAAGGCACTCAGCCTGCACACCGGCCGTCTTGAACTTGATCGCTTGGACGAAGCGGTCACCCAGCCCTGCTTGCAGGCGCGGCTTTACAGCCGCAACAACGAATTGCGTCCGTTCACCAGCAGTCTGACCACCATCACGGCAGACTTCGCAGCTCTGCTTCGGACATTTCATGGCCGCCTGCCACTGGTCCTTGATGGGCTGCGGCATCTTGATGCCACCGTTGCCAGGGAACTGACAGGAGAAGCAGCTGCGTTGTCTCTCAATGGCCTGCAGGAAATCACTCCGGAGACAGCGACGGAACTGGGCCGCTTTCCGGGGCAGCTGCTGCTCAATGGCATCGAACGGGTCACTGACACGATCATGCGATTGCTCACCCAGGGCCCCGCACCGCCGCAGCGCCTGTCGATGCGTGGACTGTGCAAAATGCCGACGGAATGGTTCCCCAAGGCTGGCGGCACTGAGTGGAACCTCCACCTCTTCGGCCTTGCCGTTCCCTCAGTTGATTCGGCCAGACAGCTTGCCGACTTCCCCGGCAAGCTGCATGTCGACCACGGCAACTGGATGTCGGTTGAAGTACTGGAGGTTTTCCAAGACGGCTCAAGCCGCCTAGTGATTCACGACATTGAATCTGTACCGGCAGACGTTCGCGCCAAAATCAAGGCCTCCAGGAACACCAGGGTGAGCTTTCCGCCGCCGAAGAGTGAACTTGCACATGCCCTCGACCGAATTCGCCTCACGACCAGTCCTGCTGCCGCGAGCGAAACAATCCACCTGCAATCGACGAATCGCCTCACCTGGCAGGCGGCCTATCAACTGACACAGTGGCCCGGGACCATCGTGTTCCACCAAGACATTCGGCTCGATGCGAAAACTGCCCGGGCGTTGGCCGGCGGCCGAAGTAACTTGGAGTTCCGCAATGTGAGTGAACTCCAGTCAGTTGCCCTGCACCAATTGATCCAACACCGTGGCGACATGACGGTATTTGGACGATACGAAATTCTTCCTCATCACGTCACGATTCTGGCGAAAAAGGCGACTGGCAATCTTTCGATTGATCCCGTCTGCGCAATGTCGCTACCGGCGGAGCAGCAGGCCGTGCTCAACGCGAACCCCAGGATCCGGTTCAAATTCACGCCAGGCTTTGACGGCGGCTAGCCGGGACTCACCACTTTCTCGCCTGCAAGCAAGTACGAACATCCCAGTTGGCTGTCGCAGAAGGTAGCACCCCCACGGGGAGTCGAAATCTTAACGGATGCTAAGGCAAAAACGCCAGACGCCAAATCACCCGGCACAAAACCCGGCACCACAACTACGGCTGGCCTCACCCCAGCCGACCTCCTGG
The DNA here is from genome assembly GCA_040260935.1 of Pirellulales bacterium. Classification (GTDB taxonomy): domain Bacteria; phylum Planctomycetota; class Planctomycetia; order Pirellulales; family UBA1268; genus UBA1268. Next base: position 596 of record JBDQOY010000027.1, on the reverse strand, counting down.
CACTAGTGAACGCCATGACTCCCGAAGACCGAGCGGCCTTTGTGCAGGCCCTACGCGGAGAGTGAGGGGTGGCCGTCAGCATCAGCACAACCTTTAGTGCTCGTCAGTTACTGAGGTTCCGCTGGCACGAGCTTGGCTCGTGGCCACGCTTAAGGGGAGAAAGAGCACTTGGCCTGCACCATGTCAAACAGTTAGCCCGGCCTTCTCTAGGTTGGCCTTAGCAAGGTTCGCTTCTTGCGACGTAGGGAATCGTCGGACTATCTCTCGAAGAGTGTCCACCGCCTCCTGACGCATGCCCTGCTTAATAAATTCTCGAGCTTTCTCAAGTAGGGTTCCAGCTGTGTCAGTGAACGCTCCTGTATCCCTAACGAATGCGTTAGCTGGCGAAGCGAAGGGCGATGCCTGCGGCTCCTCAGCACTGAGGTTGTCAGGCTGCAGCTGCACGTTGGGGCGAGACGGTAGGTGATCGCCGGTCATCGGTGTCGGGGTCGGTGCAGTTGCAACGCACTCCACCACCTTAGTGCGTATGATCTTCACCAACTCTAATGCCCGCTCGAGATCCAGCGGAACTCCCTCAATCACGTTCGGCTTGAATG
>JBDQOY010000294.1:0-2536 GCA_040260935.1 Pirellulales bacterium | reverse complement strand
GCCGACTGCGGTTCTATGGAGGCACGGCAATTGTGGGGGGCGAACTGCCGCTAGCGGTCGGTTTGGCACTGGCTGATCGGATGCGGGCTACGGGGAGCGTGACGGCGGTCTTTTTTGGAGACGGGGCGGTTGCCGAGGGCACGTTCCATGAGTCGCTCAACCTGGCGGCGCTCTGGAAGTTGCCGGTCGTGTTTCTCTGCGAAAACAACCTCTATGCGATGGGCACCCGTCTCGACCGGCACCAGGCCATGACGGACATTCACGCCAAGGCGGCGGGATACGGAATGGCGGCGGCAGCGGTCGATGGGATGGATGTGCGGGCGATGGAGGCGGCCAGCCGCGAGGCCGTGGAAAGTGTGCGGCAGACAGGCACGCCGTTTCTGCTGGAGGCCCGCACCTATCGGCTGCGGGCCCATTCGATGTACGACCCGGACCGGTATCGGCCGAAGGAGGAAGTCGCTTCGTGGCAGGCCCGCGATCCGGTGGCTGGCTTTGCCGCTAGGCTCACCGCAGAGGGTCTGCTGGATGAGGCAGCCTGGCAGCGGCTGGAGGCTGAAGTGGCCCGCGAGGTTGCCGACGCAGTTGCCTCGGCTGAAGCCGCACCCCGTGAGCCGGTGGCCGACCTCACCTGCGACCTGCTGGCCGCGGAGGAGGCGATGCCATGCCCCGCCTGAGTTACCGCGAGGCGATTCGGGAAGGACTCCGCGAGGCGCTCGCTGGTGATGAACGCGTGTTTCTGATGGGGGAGGACGTGGGCCGCTATGGCGGTGCCTATGCCTGCAGCCGTGGGCTACTGGAGGAGTTTGGCCCTGACCGGGTCCGTGACACGCCACTGTCCGAGGCGAGTTTCGTCGGGGCGGGTATCGGGGCGGCGATCGCCGGAATGCGGCCGATTGTCGAGGTGATGACCATCAACTTTGCCCTGCTTGCGTTTGATCAGATCGTCAACAACGCGGCGACATTGCGGCACATGTCGGGTGGGCAGGTTTCAGTGCCGCTGGTGATTCGCATGGCCACCGGCGCTGGCCGACAACTGGCGGCACAGCACTCGCACAGTCTTGAGGTCTGGTTTGCCCATGTGCCGGGCTTGAAGGTGCTCTGTCCAGCCACCGTGACCGATGCCCGGCTGATGCTGGCTGGAGCGATTGCCGACCCCAACCCGGTCATCATCTGTGAGCATGCCTGTCTCTATCCATCAGAAGGGGAGTGCGCAGAAACCGGTGAGGGCTTCGACCCGTGGCGATCGGTGCTCCGTCAGCGGGGTGATGCCATCACCCTGGTCACGTCGAGTGGGTCACTGCCCAAGGTGCTCGATACCGCCGAACAACTCGGCCGGGAGGGTATCAGTGCCGATGTGATCGATCTTCGCTGCCTGCGGCCGCTCGATCTCAGGCCGGTGCTCGCCTCGGTGCGCCGGACCGGTCGTGCCGTCGTGGTCGACGAGGGCTGGCAGACCTGCGGGCTGGCGGCGGAGGTTGCAGCAGCGATCACCGAGCAGGCTTTTGAGGCCCTGGCCAAGCCGGTGGTCCGCGTCTGCACGGCTGAGGTGCCGATTCCCTATGCCGCCCACCTCGAGCAGGCGGCACTGCCACATGTCGAACGCATCGTCACCGCCGCAAGGGAATTGGTGGGCTAATGCGACAAACGACTGGTGCAAAGCGAACAAGCATCCTCACCCGGCCTGCGGCAGACCTCTGCAAGCGAGGCTTTTGCGGGGATCGCCCTGGGTCGATTCCGCCCCACCGGGGCGTTGCCCCTGCCATCTCGCTGGACGTTCGTTCCGGGCATCCTGCCCTCCACTCACTCGACGGAAACTTCGCTTCGCCATCCAGGCTTCGCTCAGTTTCCGACGCCGCTCGATTGGCAGGGGCAACGCCCCTCGTCCATCGAATTGTGAGAAGAACTCACATTGGGAACATGCGCTGTCGCCGATGCCAGTCGTTGCAGTGAAGAACAAACCTCCGCATAAGGAACGCCTCGTGCAGAACTTCCTGATGCCCTCCCTCGGGGCCGACATGGAGGCCGGCACGCTCGTCGCTTGGAAGAAGCAGCCCGGGGAAACGGTTCATCGCGGCGAGACCATCGCTGAAGTCGACACCGACAAGGGCGTGATCGACGTCGAGGTCTTTCACGACGGCGTGATCGACAGCCTGCTGGTCGGCCCGGGCACCAGGGTGCCGGTCGGCATGCCGCTGGCGACGATCAGGGATTCAGATGAAGCTGCAGGTGCTCCGGCAGAGTTGCCGCCTCCTCCACAGTCGGCTCCGGTGATTGTGGGTGATGACCGCCAGGCCCGGATGCGGCGGGCGATCGCCGCAGCGATGAGCCGCTCGAAGCGGGAGATTCCCCACTTCTATGTGGCAACCACGATTGACGTGACGGCTGTGGCCGCCCATGTCGCCGACAGCAACGCCGCCTTGCCACCAGAGGAGCGGTTGCTGCTTGGGGCGGCCTTCCTCAAGGCGGCTGCTCTGGCGGTGCGGGAGGTGCCCGAGGTCAATGCGGTGTGGCGGAAGGATGACGTGGAGTCGGTCCT
>JBDQOY010000293.1:0-2955 GCA_040260935.1 Pirellulales bacterium | reverse complement strand
GCTGACGCTGCCTTTTATCAACAGCCGGCCACGGAGATTGCCGAGAGTCAGCAGCGGATGAAAAGGGTTGAGGCTGAGGTGGCCGCCGCCTATTCCCGCTGGGAGTCGCTTGAGCAGGCGTGACCTGATGGCCAGTGAACGCCGGGAGGCAGGCAAGTGGATCGAGTCCGACGGCGGCTTCAGATCAGGGGGGTCGTGCAAGGGGTTGGCTTTCGTCCCTTCCTCTGGCGGCGGGCCAATCGGCTGGAGCTGACCGGCTGGTGTGAGAATGGCCCTGACGGTGTCACGGTAGAAGTGGCCGGGCTGGTGGCTGCGGTGGAAGCATTTGCAAATGGTCTAGCCGAGGCCGCCCCGCCGCTGGCTCAGGTTGACCAGGTCGATGTGCTTGCCGAAGAGGCCGCGACTTCACGAGCGGCTGATGAGCGTTTTGTTATTCATGAAAGCCAGCAGGGCCAGCCCCGGCAGGCTATTGTGCCGGCCGACGTTGGCAGCTGTGACGCCTGCTTAGCCGATGTTGCCAACCCATCTGGACGGCGGTATCAGCATCCCTTCACCAACTGCACCGACTGTGGCCCGCGGTACAGCATCATGAAGTCACTGCCCTACGATCGGGCAGCCACTACGATGCGGGCCTTTGCCATGTGCCCCGCCTGTGCCGCTGAGTATGCCGACCCGGCTGACCGGCGGTTTCATGCCCAGCCCAATGCCTGTCTGCAATGTGGCCCAACGCTTTGGTTCGTAGCGAAAGGGGCTGAGGTGCCGCCATCACCAGCGGCAGCGACCATGACTGGCGAGACGGCCCTTGCCGCTGCGCGAAAGGTACTCGCCGCTGGAGGCATTCTGGCAGTCAAGGGGCTTGGTGGCTTCCACCTGGTCTGTGATGCCACTGGGTCGGCGGTGGCCGAACTCCGCCGTCGCAAGCGGCGGCCTGGTAAGCCACTGGCGGTGCTGGTTGAGTCAGTTGCGGGAGCCGAACAGTTTGCAGTTGTCTCTGCCCAAGAGCGAAGGCTGCTTGAAAGCCGGCAGCGGCCGATTGTGCTTTTGCAAAAGCGGCCAGGGGCGATGCAGCTCGCTGCCGATGTTGCCCCCGGCAATGATTTTGTTGGCGTGATGCTGCCCTGCCTGCCGCTGCAACAGTTGCTCGCTGCTGGTCTGCCACCGCTGGTGCTCACCAGTGGCAACATTGCGGAGGAGCCGCTTATTTGGCAGAACGAGCGGGCTGTTGAAACGCTGGGGCCGTTGGTCGACGGTCTGTTGCTTCATGATCGTGATCTGGTCATGCCCTGCGACGACTCGGTGGTGCGGTGTGTGGCCGGGGCGGTTTTGCCAATTCGTCGCAGTCGGGGCTTTGCGCCACTGCCAGTCCGGCTGCCGCAGGCCGGGCCTGATCTCCTGGCGGTTGGTGGTGAATTAAAAGCCACGCTCTGTCTGACGCGGGGTGACCAGGCTTTTCTGAGCCCGCATCTGGGTGATGTTGGCAGCGTTGAGACACTCAGCCTGCTTGAGCGGACGGCCGAGCATTTCCAACAACTGCTGGCCGTGCGGCCGGAAGCAGTCGTGGCTGATTTGCACCCGGGCTATCTTTCAGCCGAATGGGCAGCTGGCTACGCCAAGCGGCTTGGCGTGCCACTGGTGCGGGTGCAGCATCATGAGGCTCACGCTGCGGCCTTGCTTGCTGAGCACGGGCTCCCACCGACTGAGCAGCCGGGCGTCGCCGTCGCCTGTTTCGATGGCACGGGCTATGGCAGCGACGGCACGATTTGGGGCGGTGAGGTGTTTGTGACTGGAGCGTCTGGGCTCACGCGGGTGGCGTCGCTCTCGCCATTTCCGTTGCCCGGTGGTGATGCCTGTATTCAGAAGCCTTGGCGGACGGCGCTGGCTCTGCTGCATCAGGCCGGGATCGACTGGGACTGTCGGCTGGCCTGCGTGCAGGCGGCTGGCAAAGCTGGCAGCGGCGTTTTGGAAAGGCAACTGGAAACAGGCCTCAACTGCGTGATGACATCCAGCATGGGCCGGCTATTTGATGCGGTGGCTGCCATTACCGCACTTAAACAGGAAGTCAGCTACGAGGCTGAAGCGGCGTTGCGGCTGGAGGCAGTGGCAACCGGCGGCATTGCGCAGAACAATCAAGCACGGTATCGCTTTACGCTTGAAAAGTCACATGGGCTGCCCTGGTCTATCGGCTGGCAGCAACTGCTAACGGCTCTGGTTGCCGATACCTTGGCCGGTCGGCCAGTGGCCGAGGTGGCCGCTGACTTTCATCGGGCCGTGGCAGGCCTGCTTGTCGAGGTGGCAAATGAACTTCGCGCAGCCGGTCTAGCAACTGGCCGCCTCGGGCTTTCCGGTGGTGTTTTTCAGAATGCCTTACTGGTTGACCTGGCCATCGCTGGTCTTCACGCCAGCGGCCACGAGACGTTGCTGCATCATCAGGTGCCAGCAAACGACGGTGGTCTGGCCCTTGGGCAGGCGGTGCTGGGCCGGGGTATGGCCGGCACGTTGTAAAAAAGTCTTTCGACTCGCCCCAAGCTGTGGGTGAAGGCCTTTGAAGAGTTTTCCCCGGCCATTAGCCGGCATGGCATTCTGCATGGCGGCGGCTCGCCAGGTAGGCCAGCCACTGGTCTATGCCAGTGCCCTGTTTGGCTGATGTCTCAAAGACGGTCATGCCCGGGCGAACGGATGCAATATTCGCCAGGGCGATGTCCCGATTGAACTCGCAGGCCTCGGCAAGATCGCACTTGGTGATCGCTGCCACATCGGCTGTGTTGAACAGCCCAGGGTATTTTAGCGGCTTGTCCTCTCCTTCGGTCACTGACAGCAAGACCAGTCTGACATGCTCGCCCAGGAACTGGCTGACTGGAACCTTGCTGATTTTCATTACCTGTTCATCGAAAACGTTGGCAACCTGGTCTGCCCGACAAGTTGGGACCTGGGCGAGCATGTCAGACTGGCCTTGCT
>JBDQOY010000292.1:0-3608 GCA_040260935.1 Pirellulales bacterium | reverse complement strand
GCTTGTAGTAGGTCGCCCCCATCGGGCAGTGACCTCCGGCGGAATTGAGACTGCGACTGCTTCTGAACCTAAGAATGCCCTCCAATTCCGTCAATGCGTTGGTTTCCGGAAACCAAATTGTGGTCTCCCAGCCGTCCGGCCGGGGGGCTTGGGAGGATTGGGGTGGCCGCAGCGGGGTCGGGCTCCTGCTATCGCATTGCAAGCCAACGTCGCCCGGACAACTGGGGCAGGCACCGCCCGAGCAGACCGGGTAGACTTTTGAGTAATCAAAAAAACCTTTTTGGAAGTTCAAAAAGCAATGCTCAGGCTCTCAATTTTCGGTGCAATTGCCTCTCTGTGGCTTCCTGTCACTGCGGCCTGGGGCGAACCGGCTGTTCGGGTGGTGGCGACCACAACGGTGGTCGCCGATCTGGTGCGGCAGGTGGGGGGCGACCGCATCGCGGTGGAGAGCCTGATGGCCGAGGGCGTTGATCCGCACTCGTACCGGGCCACGCCCCGTGATGCGAATCGGCTCGCCCGGGCCGAGTTGGTGGTTGCCAATGGGCTGCACCTGGAAGGGAAGCTGGCCACACTCTTGAGCCGGCTGAGCAGCCGCAGGCCGGTGGTCTTTCTGGGAGAGTCACTCCCTGAAGAGAAACTGCTGCCGATTGGCAACGGGCTGTTCGATCCGCACATCTGGTTTGATGCGGCACTCTGGAGCCAGTGCCCCGCGGCTGTTGCAACGGCGCTGGGCCAGCTCGATCCGGACGGCGCGGCTGAATATCGCCAGCGGGCTGCTGCCTACGCCGCGCGGCTTGAACAACTCGATACGCAGGTTCGCGATCGGCTCGCTGCCATTCCTGCCCGGCGGCGGGTGTTGATCACGGCTCACGATGCCTTTCGGTATTTCGGTCGGGCCTATGACGTTGAGGTGATCGGCGTGCAGGGAACAAGCACGGAAAGCGAGGCGGGCCTGGCTGACATGAACCGGCTGGTCGAAGTGGTGGTCAGCCGGCAGATCCCCGCCGTGTTCGTGGAGACAAGTGTGTCAGACCGAAACCTCCTGGCGCTGCAAGAGGGGGCGGCCGCCCGCGGTCAGCAGGTCCGCCTGGGTGGCCGGCTCTATTCCGATGCACTCGGGGCCCCGGGCAGTGACGGTGACACCCTGGAGCGGGCGTTGCTTGCCAACGTCACGACCATCGTCAGCGCACTGGCTGATCCTGAAATGTCAGCCGAGGTGGCCGATGAATAAGCAGGCAGAATCCCAGCCCGGGCATCCACAGCAGCCAGCGCACCTGCCAGCGACCAGTCCGCTGCAGGCCGGCGGGCCACCGCTGCTGGAGTGGCACGACGTCACCGTCGCCTACGGCCGCCGACCGGTGCTCTGGCACATCGACCTGACGATCACCACGCCCTGCCTCTACGGCATCATTGGCCCCAATGGTGCCGGGAAGAGCACGCTGCTCAAGGCGACGCTTGGCCTAGTGCCGACAGCCAGTGGCAACGTGCGGTTCTGGGGACAGCCGCTGGCGGCGGTGCGGCCACGACTGGGCTATGTGCCCCAGCGGGAGACCGTTGACTGGGATTTTCCGGTCAGCGTGATGGATGTGGTGCTCATGGGAGCCACATCGCGACTGGGCTGGTTCCGGCGGGCTGGTCGGCGGGAACGTGAACTGGCCCGGGCGTGTCTGGATCGCGTCGGGCTGGCTGACGTGGCGGGGCGGCAGATCGGCCGTCTTTCCGGAGGCCAGCAGCAGCGGGTCTTTCTGGCCCGGGCACTCGCCCGCGAGGCTGACATCTATCTGTTGGATGAGCCGATGGCAGGGGTCGATGCCAGTTCGCAGGAGGAGATCTTTGCCATCCTCGCCGGGCTGCGGGATGCCGGCAAACTCGTGGTGGCGGTGCACCACGACCTGCAGACAGCCGCTCGCTGGTTTGATGCGGTGGCCCTCATCGACATGCGTTTGGTGGCTGCCGGGCCGACGGCCACCGTGTTGACGTCAGGCAATCTGCAGCAGACCTATGCCGGCCGGCTCGGCATCCTCGACGAACTGGGTGAAGCAGTTGCCCGCGGGGACCGCACCTCATGATGCCGTTGTCCGGAGTGCTCGGAGCGTTGCTTCCCTACAACACCTTGGTGGTCGCCTGCGGGGTGGCGGCGGTCGGGTGCGCTGCAGGTGTTGTTGGCACACTCGGCGTTCTGCGGCGGCGGGCACTTGTGGCTGATGCCGCTGCCCATGCCACGTTGGTCGGGGTGGCACTGGCTCTGTTGGTGACCGGGCAGCGGAACCTTGCGGTACTGCTGGCCGGGGGGCTGGGCTCGGCCATTCTGGCCCTCGGAGTACTGGTGCTCATCCGTAGGATGACCCGGACCCGCGATGATGCGGCGACTGCGATCGTACTGAGTGTTTCGTTCGGGCTTGGCATTGTGCTGATCTCGGGCATGGTGGCCCGAGGGGTGCCGGGGAGCGGTGGCCTGGAGCGGTTTCTGCTGGGGCACGCCGCAGCCCTGACGGCGGCTGATGCCATGCTGCTCGGCGCGGTGTCTGTGCTGGTGATCCTTGCCGTGGCGATCGGCCTGAAGGAGGCCACAATGGTCGCCTTTGATCCCGCCTTTGCGGCGGCGGCCGGCTGGCCGGCAGCGGTGATCGACCTGGTGCTGGTGGCGCTGGTGGCGGTGATGGTCGTTGTCGGTTTGCCCGCGGCTGGTGCGGTGCTGGTGACGGCCCTGGTGGTGATTCCTCCGGTGGTCGCCCGGCAGTGGACCGACCGCCTCGTGCCGATGCTTGTGCTGGCTGGCGGAGTCGGTCTGGCCAGCGGCGTGATCGGGGTGGCCATCAGCAGTGTGGCCCCCCGGCTACCGACAGGGCCGGTGGTGGTGCTGGTGGCTGCCAGCTGTTTTGCGGTGTCGCTTGTCGTGGCACCACAACGCGGCCTGCTGGCTCGCTGGCGGGCATGGCACCGCCGGGGGAGTCTGCCTGACCTATCGCTGACGGAGCACCACCGATGATGACGACCGGGGTGCCAGCGACACCGTGGGAGTGGCTTGCAGCCATCGGGCCGATGCATGGCTGGGCGGTGGCAACCGCAGCGGTCGTCTCGGCGTGCTGTGCGATGGTGGGCACCGTGTTGGTGGTGCGTCGCCTGAGCCTGTTGGGAGATGCCATTAGCCATGCGGTGTTGCCGGGCATCGTGGTGGCGGTGTTGCTGGGTGGGCGGCCGGGTGACCTTGGAGTGCTGGTAGGCGCGACCGCTGCCGCCCTGCTGACCGTGGGGCTCACCGAGTTTTTTCACCGGCAGGCCGGGGTTGCTGAGGATGCGGCGGTGGGGGTGGCCTTCACCACGCTGTTTGCCCTCGGCGTGCTGCTGGTGACCGTGTCGGGGTCACGAATCGACCTCGACCCCGGGTGCATTCTCTACGGCATCCTGGAGCTGGTTCCCTTCGACACGGTTGAGCTGGCTGGCTGGGAGATTCCCCGAGCCTTCGTGTCGGCAGTGGTGGTGTTCCTGGTGGTGGGCACTGGGCTCTGGCTGACCTGGCGGTGGCAGGTCTTCACCGCGTTTGATACCGAGGCGGCCCGAGCGGCAGGGGTGCCAACTGTTGCGGTGACCGTCGGCCTGTTGACGGG
>JBDQOY010000291.1:0-2649 GCA_040260935.1 Pirellulales bacterium | reverse complement strand
TCCCCCGGCCAGCTAGTGCCGCCACCACGTCGGCTTCAGGTGATGCATCCAGCCACCAGGTCCGCAGGTGTGACATTCACCGGTTGCATAGCCACATTGCTCCGGCGACCAGAAGCCTTTGCCCGGTGGCATCTGCCAAGGAGCTAGCAGGTCGAGCGAGGGCGCCTTGAAGCCACCTCCACACCATTCGTTGCGGCAATTGCACGGATCGGGGCAGTTCGGTTCGTCACAATAGGCACCCCAATACCGAGGACCGCAGCCGGTCTCATCGCAGGGCATGGTCTTGCCGCCGTAGGGGCCCCGGCACTGCCGGCAGTCAGCGGCAGACGCCGCTCCAACACCATTCACAACCGTGACGGCAACGACTGTGAGCACCACCAGAACTCTGCGTATGTGTGTTTTCATGCAGGCGGTATCGGCCTGATCGCGACGGGTCACTTGGGCAAAAGCCTGCGGGCCGTACCGGTTCTGCGGTTCCACCAGGGCCACCGAACTACCCAGTTTCCGCCGCTTGCCGCAGCCCTGGTCAGTCGATCACAGGCACGGCCGCCGGTGGTGCAGCCGCGGCTTGGGTATAGAGATCGAGATAGTGTCGGGCACTGGTCTCCCACGACCAGTCCTGAGCCATGACCTGGCCAACCAGCCTCGCCCAGCGGGCCTGATCCTGCATGGCTGCCAGCGCCCGGCGAACGGCCTCCTCAAGGGCTGTTGCAGTGAACTCCTCAAACACAAACCCACTGGCCGTGCCCGCGTCGAGCGTCTCGTCGGTGACATTGACCACGGTGTCGACCAGACCACCGGTGGCCCGCACCACGGGAATGGTGCCGTAACGAAAGGCATACAGTTGCGCCAGCCCACAGGGTTCGTACTGACTCGGCATCAGCAGGATGTCTGCTGCCGCCTGAATCAGGTGGGCCAGCGTCTCATCAAAGCCGATGACCACATCGACAGCGTCAGGATGGGCTGCCGCCACCGTCTTGAGCGACTCTTCCAACACCGGATCACCCGTTCCCAGGACCACCACGTGCGCCAGGCCTGAGCCAGCCATCCGGCCGAGCATCTCAAGAATCAGTCGCACCCCCTTCTGTTCAGCCAACCGTCCGACGAAGGCCACCAGGGGGCGCTCGTCGGGGGCGGCATGGCCGAGCCTGGCAGCCAAGGCCACACGGGCGGTGTACTTGCCGTCGGCGACATCCTCCGCACCGTAGTGCCGCGGAATCTGTGGATCAGTGCGAGGGTTCCAGGCGTCGGTATCGATCCCGTTGACAATGCCGCTGAGATCAGCCGCCCGCCCGGCCAGCACCTCTTCCAAACCACAGCCACCGGGGGCAGCCTGAATCTCTTGGGCGTAGGTCGGGCTGACCGTCGTGAGCTTGTCGGCAAAGACAATGCCTGCCTTGAGCATGTTGAGTTGGCCGTAGAACTCCAGCTGCTTCCAGTGGAAGTGTCGCCAGTGAAAGCCAGTCAACAGCATGTCCCAGTGCCAGAACCTCCCCTGGTAGGCCATGTTGTGGATCGTCAGCACGGTGCGGGCCCGGCTGAGCGTTGGCTGTTCTTGGGAAAGCAGTTTGTGATAGGCCGGCACTAGTCCAGTCTGCCAGTCGTGACAATGGATGATGTCGAACGGCTTGGGCTGCCGGGCGGCCAGTTCAAGGGCGGCACGGGAAAAGAAGATGAATCGCTCGGCATTGTCCGCAAAATCTTCCCCACCGCCGTAAAGGCTGTCACGATCAAAGCAGTGGTCGTTGCCAATCAGAAAGATGCGGCTGGCAGCGTGTGGCAGCTGGCAGGAAAAAATCGTCGCCTCATGGATGCGACTTCCCAGCGTCACCGGAAACCGCAGGCCGGTCAGCTCAATCGGCAGGCCCTTGGCAAAGACCTCGCGATAGGCCGGCAGCACCAGCGTGACCTCGCAGCCGAGTCGCTCGAGTGCCCCGGGCAGGGCTCCGGCCACATCGGCCAGCCCACCGGTCTTGGCAAACGGCGTCGCCTCGCTTGTGAGTTGGAAAACCCGCATCTGGCTGGCATCCTTTGGCACATTCCTGCTTTCTCGGTGCGGCTGCCATCGGCACCCGCTACGCTGTAGCATACCTCGCAGTTTTCCCTTTCCTGCATCCCGTTCCTGCCATGCCGCTCGTCAACCCAGCCAGCCTGTTTCGGCTGCGACTCTCCTGCCCCTGGCGGGAGCGGCTCTGGCCCCCAGCCGAGAGCCATCTCGATGCCGCCTGCCAACTGCCCCGGCTGGCAGGCCTGGCGGGCGTCCCCGATTTGCTTGACCTGGCGATCGGCTGGAACGAGGCGGGGCTGGCGGTCCGGGCCACCGTCACGGGTCTCTCCGGCAGCCGCTGGTGCCAGCCGACCAAGCCCGAAGACAGCGACGGCCTGCACCTCTGGATTGCCACCCGACCGACTGGGGCCAGCCACCGCGCTGGCCGGTTCTGCTGCCGACTGGCGTTGCTGCCCACCGGCGGGGGCCGCCAGGCCGATCAGCCCGTTGTCGTCGCCGCCCAGATTCCCCGGACGAGCGAAGAGGCGGCCCCGCTGCCTGAACAGGCTGCACTTTTCGAGGCCCAGGCCACGCCCGATGGCTTGCAGCTTGATGCCTTCCTGACAGCGGCCGCCCTTCCCGGCTGGGATCCGGACGTAAGC
>JBDQOY010000290.1:0-5317 GCA_040260935.1 Pirellulales bacterium | reverse complement strand
TCGAGCATGTCCGGAGCGAGCCGCACAATCCAGCTGCTCGCGGCACTACCGCCAGCGCCATCACCCTCACCCAATGTGGCCCCAACCCCGGCGAGGGCACTCCCTCCCGTGGCGGCCGCGAGCGTGGGCTCGGCAATCGTCTGAAACCATTCCGCTGAGACCGTGTTGAATTCAAAGGGCGTCGCGGCCAACAGGCAACGGGCCTCAAGCTGCTCAACCATGGTCAGCGCGGAGCCAGGCTGGCGGGCCCGGCGACGACCACCACCGGGGTGCGGCATCCCGCAGCGGCTGCGGAAATTTTTTGGGAAGAGGCTGACCATGGTGCAGAACCTTTTGGGGTGTGGGACGTAGAAGCTGTGGAACACGATGTCGTTTCGATCAGCTGCCCGCAGTGAACCGGACTGCTTGGAGCAGCGTATGCACCTCGCGTGCCGAGGCTGCCTCGGGGGTGCATCAGCCGCGTGAAATCCGAAGACGGCGGTCCGCCTCCACTTCAAATCAGCCGCGAACGCGGTTCCCTCTGCGTCCGGCGGGGGGCTGGCCTGACGCCGGCGTGGCTGTTTCAGGCTGAGATTGCCTGCGGGCTGGCGTTGCAGATTGCCCGGCACCGCCGCAGAACACTGCGGTTGGGCGGGCTCGGCAGGTCACTTTGCGACCGAGCCGCTTCAAAATTGAGTGGCGATGAGGCATACTGTGGGGCCGCCGCAGGCCGTCTGCGGTAACGCTGGCCTTCCGCCCCGCTGGAGTGGGCGATGCCCGGCAGCCCGCCCAAGTCATTTGAGGAGTTTGCCCTTCGTGTACCGGAACCTCAGCACCGTCGGCCTCCCCCTGTCCGGCCGCCCCAGTGAGTTGATCGAACTGGCCCTCTCGTTCGGCTTTGACGGGATGGACATCGACATCCTCGACTTCTGCCAACAGGCTGAAATCTATGGGGTGAATCACGCCCGCCGGCTGATGGTCAGTGCCCGACTGAAGGCCTCCGCAATGCACCTCCCGGTATCGCTGCATGCCGATGAGGCGACCTTTGCAGCCCAGGTTGAAGGGCTCCCCAAACTTTTCGAGATGGCAGAAGCCACCGAATGCACTCGGGCGATCACCACGGTGGCGTTCGGGTCCGATGAGCATGCCTTCAAAGACTTCTTTGAACTGCACCGCACCCGGCTCGATACTATTGGTGGCATGGCCGCCAAGCATGGCGTGCAGATCGGTCTGGCCCTGATTCCAGAGGCCGAGCATCGCGCGGGGATTGCCCACCAATTCATTCACACCTACGAAGGCCTGATTGGGCTGATTGCCACCGCCCACGAAGCCGTCGGCGGCGTGGTCGATAGTTGGGCCCTCCACCTCAGTGGTGAATCCCCGGCGGTCATTTCGCAACTCCCCGCAGGCCGGCTTGTGGAACTCCGCCTTTCCGATGCCCCGGCAGGCGTGGCAGCAGGTGAACTCATTGCCAACCAGCGAATGATGCCGGGGGAGACCGGCACCATCGACAACGTTGCCGTGCTCCAAGCCGCGAACAGCGTTGGATTCGAAGGCCCCGTCACACCGTGGGCTGCCCGGGCCACGCTCAAGGGCACCGGTCGAGAACGAATCGTTCGACGGGCTGGCGAGCGGCTGGAAACCCTCTGGAAGGATGCCGGTCTGCCGATCGTGCCACGCTGGTTTGCTCCCGCCAACGAGGATGTTGAGTCAGACTCTGCTTATGCTGACTCGGCGGCGGAAGGTTCTTCGCCTTCCGATGATGCTCAGGCACAAGCGGAACCTGCTGCTGCATCCTGAACGGCTGCAGGACCGGCGTGACAAATCGGAAATACGTCGCGGGGAAACAACGCCCCAGCGAAACATCAGGCTCCTTCGCGAACCCAGATCACTTTCGGTGACCCGCCGCCGCCGACCGCTGATCCACGGATGAACTCCGAGAGATAGCGGAGGCTCTGTCCTGGACGGTCCGGGTCGCGAAAGCTGTCCCCCTTCTGCAGAATCGGCAGCAGGTCGGGCATACTGCCAAAGGCTCTGCTGCCAGCCGCCTGGCAGGGAAACCAGTGGCCGTCCCCCCGAGGGTCAACCAGATAGAACTCGGGATAGCAGTGCCCCTCCACCCAGACCGTGCGTGCCGGCACCCCGCTGGCCCGCGCCATGGCGATGAACAGGCAGGTGAGTTCCTCGCAGTCACCCCAGCCGTCAGCGAGTGCCCGGGCAGCCCCCTTGAGTTCTCCGTTGCGATACTCGACCCGCTCGCGAACGGTGTCGTAGATCGCTTCGACTTTGGCCCAGCCATCTCGGCCCGCAGTCACCTCGCGGGCAAGCCGCACAATGGCCGGATGCCGACTTTCGATGTATGGGCTGGGGGCGAGGAAGCCCCGCAACGTTCGTTCGGTCCGAGCGGGTAACCCCAAGCCGGCGGTCTGTTCCGGAGCGAGGATCGCGGACCGCTCCAGTTCATAGGTCAGAACCGCCCGGGCCTCCGCCCCGGCTGGCAGATCGGAGATCTCGACAATCATCTGCCGGGCGGCCCCCGGGGTGTCACGAAAACGAAGCCGGCGGACGTCAGAGGTGGTGTCCTCGTCGACAATGCGGGCAGTCTGCTCAGGCCAATCGGCCGGCACGGGCAGGGATGCATAGATGTCCCGACAGCGGCCTCCCTGGGCGACCACCCGCAGGCCAACGCGGTACCGCTGGAGGCCTGCTGCCCTCAAGCTGGGCGCAGACGATGTGGCCGCATCTCCCACGAATTGAGCCGCGGCTCGATTGACCCCCACCAGCCGCAGCGTGACCCCCAGCGCAGCCGCCAGAACGCCACGCCGAGCGAGCCTGCCAAAACCATCGCCGCGATCCGGAAACCGTGCCATAGTTGAGCAATCGGCCGGCAAGAACCCCGGTCGGCACCCGACCGCCCCGCAGGCGCGATTGGGAAAACTGGGAAATCGCCTCATTGCTCGGGTGGCCCCAGCGGCAGAAAGCAGACATCAATTGTTTGAGCGTCTCACGCCTGCTAGACTTTTTGTTTCGGTCCAGGCCGGCTCATGCCGCTGAAACCGTCCCGGAACGGCCTCACCGAGGCCCCGGCTTCCTTTGCCTCCAACCCCCAAACCCCCTCGCACGCATGGTCAACCGCAATCTCATCCGTGAACTTGATTTAGGAGACGAACTCGAACAGGAAATCGAATTGGCGATGGGTGGCAGTGATGCCACCGATTACGAAATCGGCGAAGGGGGCTCCCTGTCGATCAACACTGTCGTCGAAGGCAAGATCCTGCGAGTAGATGATGAGTTTGTTCTGGTTGATGTTGGCTACAAAAGCGAAGGACACATTCCGCGGAACGAGTGGGATGACTCCGAGCCTGAACCGGCGATTGGCGACCTCGTCAAAGTACTGCTGGAAGACATTGAAGAGAATGTCATCGAAGAGCACCGCGGCCTGATCACGCTTTCAAAGCGGAAGGCACGGCGGATCGAGGATTGGCTGCGGGTGATGTCAAGCGTCCAAGAAGACGACGTGGTCACCGGCTTCGTGCTTCGTAAGATCAAGGGCGGCCTGCTTGTCGACATCGCCGGCGTGAATGTCTTCCTCCCAGCCAGCCAGGTCGACATCCGGCGACCAGCGGACATTGGCGACTATTGCGGACGGGCGATTCAGTGTCTCGTCCTGAAGATCGACGAAGCCCGCCGCAACATCGTTGTCTCCCGCCGAGCGTTGATTGAACAAGAACGTTCCGAGCGGAAGAAGCAACTCATGGAGACCCTTGAGGTCGGCCAGATTCGCCGCGGTATCGTCAAGAACATCGCGGACTTCGGTGCCTTCGTCGATCTTGGCGGTATCGACGGGCTGCTGCATATCACAGACATGAGTTGGGGCCGCATCGGCCACCCGAGCGAAATGGTCTCGATCGACCAGGAAATTGATGTCCAGGTTCTGCACATCGACCGCGAGCGGGAAAAGATCGCGCTCGGCATCAAGCAGCGGACACCGAGCCCGTGGGCAAAGGTCGCCGACAAGTACCCTGTCGATACCATCTGCAAGGGCAACGTGGTCAACGTGATGAGCTACGGGGCTTTTGTCAAACTCGAAGATGGCGTCGAAGGCCTGGTGCATATCAGCGAAATGAGCTGGACCAAGCGGGTGAGCCATCCCAGCGAATTGGTCTCCCCGGGCGACGAGGTCGAGGTCGTCGTACTCGCCATCAATCAGGAAAAGCAGGAAATTTCCCTGGGTATGAAGCAGACCCAGCAGAATCCCTGGGAGAAGGTCGCCGCCGACTATCCGCCTGGTGCGATCGTCAAGGGCGTGGTCCGCAACCTCACCAACTACGGTGCGTTCATTGAGATCGACGAAGGCATCGACGGCCTGCTCCATGTCACCGACATGTCGTGGACCCGCAAGGTGACACACCCCAGCGAGGTGGTTGAGAAGGGACAAGAACTTGAGTGCAAGGTGCTGTCCGTTGATCAGCAGCGGCGGCGAATTGCCCTCGGCCTGAAGCAGATGCAGGATGACCCGTGGACTGGTGATATTCCCGACCGGTACAAGGTGGGTGATGTCGTACACGGAACGATCACGAAGATCACCAACTTCGGCGTCTTTGTTGGTTTGGAAGACGGGCTTGAGGGCCTGCTCCACATTTCTGAATTGACCGACGACAAGATTGAAAACGCGGAAGAGCTCGTTCAGGTCGGCGATCCAATTGATGTCAAAATCTTGCGGGTCGACACCGATGAACGAAAGATTGGGCTGTCCCGCAAGCAGGTTGCCGAGAGCGAAAGCCCCGAAGCCGCTGAAACGTCAAGCGAAGGCTAATCACCGTCCCGCAACCTTTCATCACTGGCATGACCCCGGCGGCTGGGGCTGTCTGGTCGGTCGACCGGTCTCACCGCGACACAAGCCGAATGGCGACGACTGGGCCAAGATGTTCGGTCGTGGAAGCGGTGGGCCGTTGGCCGACCATGGCGGGTGAACCCAAGGGCAATGGGACAGGAAGCACCGGGGTGACGGGAAGCATCTTTCCGTTCTCCACCACTGCAGCGTTGATCCGCACCCGTCGGGGCTGCCACCCGCTGGCTGGCGTGTGAACCTGCCGAGTAAGGAGGGCTTCGCCAGCGGCCGGATCGATCCAGTCGATGGTGACCTGCTCAAGCTGCTGCGTCCCCTCGCCTTTGCACCAGAGTTGCAACCGGTCGCCCGGCTTGAGGGCTGCCAGCTGAATGCTCCCCACCGTCTCGGCAGCCCGCGTCACTGACTCGTCATTCGAGACATCAATCTCGAGAAGCTCGATTCGATCTGCAAGCCCGGGACTCGCCGCCAGGAGAGCGTCGATCGCGG
>JBDQOY010000289.1:0-2887 GCA_040260935.1 Pirellulales bacterium | reverse complement strand
TGCCGGGATCATGCTCTGCCGGGTCGAGCCAGACGGCAAAACTCTCCGGCGGGATGACCACGGGCATTCGGTCGTGAATCGCCAGCATGGATTCATGGGGGCAGGTCAGCTGTTCCTGGCAGATGCTACGCTAAGGCAAGTGCCGTTGACCGTCCTATCCTTCACGATCCTGACCTGCGACGCCAATGAATCCATGCTGGCGATTCACGACCGAATGCCCGTGGTCATCCCGCCGGAGAGTTTTGCCGTCTGGCTCGACCCGGCAGAGCATGATCCCGGCAAACTCGCTCAACTCCTGAGGCCGTTTCACCCTGACGAAATGACGGCGTATCCGGTGAGCACGCTCGTAAACAACCTCAAAGACGACTCGGCGAAGTGCATCGAGCCGGTAGAGATACCACCCCCAGAAACACAGGCCCGGCTTTTCAGCCCCGATTCATCCACGTGATGGAGAGTTGCAGCAGCAAGTCATGTGCCGACCGACCTGCGTATTCCCTGTGATGTGCCTGGGCTCATATGGGCAATGGCGGCAGCTGGAGCCGCAGCAATATCCACGCTTCAGATGAAAATGCCGCCTCAGGCCGAGACGTTGCCCGAGATGCAATGGGCCAAAATGTCTCTTGCCGACCACCCGGCCCGATGGCCGTCAGGCAGCATGCTGAGACATGGTCTCGCCGGGATTGGCTGAGCGGGTTTGGCCCGCCGTGGCTGGGGGTATCATTCACATGTTCGTCCCCGTGATTTCCCATCCACACGCTGGGAAGGGCGATGGTTTTTGAATTTCTCTTCGCGTTCATCCTGTTGGCCCTGGGTGCCATTTGGTTGACCAGCCCGCTGTTTGTGTTTTGGCTCCTACGCCGGGCTCGCAGGCTGGAGAAACAGGTCGAAGATCTCCAGGTTTCCGTGCAGTACCTCACCCTCCGAAGCGAGGCTGCTGCCGAATTAGCGGATGGGGCAACGCGTGGGACTGTTCCGGTTGAAAACGGGCGCGGGCCGTTGCGAAACGTTGCGGACCAGCCGGGACGGGAAGTGGTTCGGCAGCATAATGCCGCGGTGGGCAGCGGTCTCTCTGCTGGTGAACATGCCGTCACAGTGCCGCCGCCGCCTCTACCCGCTCAGCAACGGCGGTTGGCGCTCGATGGGCATCTGGAACGCAACAATCAAGACCTGGCCCGGCCTTTCCAACAGGAGCAATCTTTCGCCGGCCACCGCGAGGCCGTGGACGGGCCGCCATCTGCCAATGGGGCGGATCAGACGGCAGATGAGGCGGTGACCTCCCGCCTCTGGGAGGAGCGGATTGGCGGCCACTGGCTCAACCGGATCGGCGGCCTGCTGCTCGTGACCGGCATCACCCTGTTTC
The DNA here is from genome assembly GCA_040260935.1 of Pirellulales bacterium. Classification (GTDB taxonomy): domain Bacteria; phylum Planctomycetota; class Planctomycetia; order Pirellulales; family UBA1268; genus UBA1268. Next base: position 1,527 of record JBDQOY010000289.1, on the reverse strand, counting down.
TCGGCTACTCCCTTCAGCAGCTTGGGCCGCGTGGCCGGCTCGCCTTGGGGGCAGCCGTGTCGCTTGGGCTGCTCAGCGGCGGCTTTGCTGCCGAGCGGTGGCAGGCGTATCGCAGGTTTTCGGCAGGCCTAATCGCCACCGGCTGGGCTGGGCTCTACATGACGGCCTATGCCGCTCATGGCATACCAGCCGCCCGAGTCATCGAGAATCCCTTCGTCGCGATGGGCGTGTTGGTAGCGGTTGCAGTTGGGATGGTCAGTCACTCGCTACGCTACCGCACACCCTTGGTGACGGCGATTGCATATCTGTTTGGCTTTGTAGCGATTGCGATTTCTCCTGTCGGGCCGTGGTCCGCCTACGGGTGCGTGCTTTTGGCCGGGAGCGTGTTGGTGGTGGCGACTCGCTTCGGTTGGGATGGGCTGGCGGTTGTTGGCCTGATCGGCACCTACTACACGCTCTTGCTCCGCGGCCGCGAGATGCTTGAAGCCGCAGACCTCTGGCGCGGGTTTACGGCCGGACACGCCCTGGTGCTGATCTGCTGGCTTGCCTTCGAGGGCTATGACATTCTGACGCTGGCCAAGGGGCCAACCCTGGGAATCGGCCGGGCGATCCTCCCCTTGAATCTCTGCTGCATGCTGGCAGCAGCAATCGGCGTCTGGCCCAACACCGTATCGCCAAGCCTCCTCTCCGCGGCGGTGGCGGCGGCTTATGGCATGAGCACGCTGATTCGTCTTGCCGTCCGCCGGCCAGCGGCCTTTGACAAGGGCAGCACGCCGCTCGACCGAGGAATGCTCGGTGGCTATGAGGCGACGGTGACGGTGGCGGCCATTGCGACTGCAGTGACGATCTGGCAGCGTTTTCCCGGGCAGCCGGGCTGGCAACTGAGCCTGCTGATACTCGAGGCTCAACTCCTGTTCCTCCTCGGCTTTTTCTTTCGAGAGCCTTTCCTGCGGCTGCTGGCTATTCCGTTTTTTGGGTCTTGCTTTGTTCCCCTGCAGCTGATTGCGGCGGATCCAGGAGGCGGATGGTCGTGGCTTTCGCCAACACCGCTCCCGGGCGTGCCGCAGGCGGTTGGCATGGCGGGCGTGTTTGTGGTCGACCGGACGCTGGCTCGCTTCCTCAATCCACAACCCCAGCACAGCCTCGATAGCCTGTTTAGCTACGCGGCGACGGGCCTGCTCGCGGCCTGTGTGGTTGCCGAAGGCTTTACTGGCGATCTCGGGCTCCAGCCGTACCACGTGGGCGTGATTGGTCTGCTGGCAGCCTGGCTCCTGATGCAGGTGGCCATAGCGGCTGATCTGGATGAGCTTTTCACGCTGGCGTTGCTGGGAGGCGCGGCCGGAGGGCTTGCGACGTTCGTGATGAATGGCATGCTCGTCGGTCTGCCGCCCGGTGCAGTTCCTCAGGAAGCCTGGAACTGGCTTCTTCCCGCCGCGGCCATCTGCGGCCTGTGCGGCTGGCAGCTGTCGCGTGGGCCCCTGCCTGTGCGGCAGCTGCGCCTGCTGAGTGAGTGCCGTGCGCTGGCTG
>JBDQOY010000288.1:0-15811 GCA_040260935.1 Pirellulales bacterium | reverse complement strand
CTGCCACCAGTCGGCCGCTTGTCACCAGCAGTGGCGGCGCACCCTGAGGCAGCCAAGCCCGTGTAGAAGGCCTCTGCCTCGGCAGCCTCCAAGGGACGCCCATCACGAACCGCGTCAAACAGCCCAGTGTCCATCCCGCAACGGCCCAAGGGAGTGTCCGGCCACCAAGAGAGCCGCGCTGCCACCGCCACAAGCGGCGGTGGGTCCGCAGTGGCTGGCACGGGGCCAGGATCCGCAACCAGGAGGGCGATCGCCCCGCCGCGTTCTGCCAGTCCGCTGCCAATCGACAGACGGCTGGGGAGGTCCGGCACCATGACCCAGACAGGCCGGCCCGCCGGCGGCACGACCTTCGCGATTCCGAGAGAACCCCGCCCCGCTGCCGCAGCCAACTCCGCGGGGAGGTCAATGCGGTGAACGTCGGTCACCGTACCGGCCAACCGCACCGGCAAACGCTCCTGCAGACAGCCAGCGGCCGGGTGCTCAGCGAGCGAAACTGCGTCAACCGCCCACGCCTGCTGCCACTCCGGCGGAGCTGCCCGCAGCCGATCAAGCAGCCGGACAACAACCCGGCCCGCTGCCGGCGACAGACCTGGCACACCATCGACCCGGGCCGGCTCGAACAATCCCTGCCAGGCCGCTGGCGTCAATTCCCAGGCGGCAAGATACTCCGCCAGCGATTGCGGTGAGGCCGCATGGGTCACGCCCAGAGCGGACACCAGGGCAATGGTGAGGCCGGCCACCAGCGCGGCTCTCGCCAGCCTCCAGTCCCCTCTGCCCGACTGACTACAACGGTGTCGCTGACAGGTGTGTTGCATGGTGTTCGCCCGGAGGGCCATCAACGCCCGCCTCATGCCCGGAAGACAGGGGCGTTGAGCCAGCCTGCTCGCCTGCCTGCCGCTGGCGACGCATCTCCCGCCAGACATACAAACCGAACGAGCCCGCCAGGGTGAAGGGCATCGCCAGCATGAGAAGGATGCTGTAGAAGTAGCCGCGGGCAATGTTGGCCCCCTCGCTATCAGCAGCCTGCAGACCGTCCTTGCAAGTTGGGCAGGCCATCGCATCGGCCGCCAGGAAGAGCAGACAGACAACCGTCAACAGGGCAATCCAGCGGAAACGTCTCATACCACTATTGTAGGCGACGCCGCCGGCAGACGAGTCCGGGCCGTAAAAAACACCGCTTGCTCAGCAGCGGCTGGCACCTCGGCATGTGTGCCTGTGGCCTCATCCAACGGACCGTCTGGAGCCGTTTCTGCCGGATAGAGGTGATAGACCATCCAGTAAATCACCACACCAGTGATCGAGACATAGAGCCAGATCGGCAGCGTGATCCGGCCGAGCAATCGGTGCTGACGCCAGGCGCCCCGCCAGGCCAGCACGAACATCGACACCGCCAGCACCGGCACGGCCACGGCCAGCACGATGTGAGTCAACAAGATGGCCAGGTAGACAATTCGTACAGTGCCCGTGCCAGCGAACGAAACGTGGCCAACTGCATAGTGATAGGTGAGGTACGAGACCAGAAAAATCGCCGAGACAGCAAAGGCAGCCATCATCACTGCCCGGTGGGCCTGCCAACGCCCCTGGGCGATCAGCACCCAGCCAGCCACCAGCAAGACGGTGGCAACCGCATTGAGAACGGCATTGAGCGTCGCCAGAGGGTGAATCGCCAGCAGCCCCAATGCCGTCACGGTGCGGCCTCCTCAGCGGGTGTGTCACCAGCAATTGGCAGATCGTCAGCGGACTCGGCAAGCACGTCACGGATCAACGCCTTGAGTCGCTTGACCCGGTCTTCCTGCAACAGGTGGTAACTGCCCCGCAGACGCCCCTGACGATCAAAGACAGCCCCTCGCTCCGAGTGCACTCCCACTTCAACCGGCAGTAGGAATGTCTTCGTGCCGACCTGCTTGATCACCTCGATGTCGCCAGTGAGGAACTTCCAGCGGGCGGGATCGGCCTCAAACCGTTCGGCGTAATGAGCCAGGGCGGCGGGGGTGTCATTTTCTGGATCACAGGTGAGGCTGACGGCAACAAAATTGGGATCATCAATTTCTCGGAGGATGTCAGCGATCGCCTGGTTCTCCCGAAAGCAGGGCCCAGGACAATTGGCAAAGAAGACACTGCCCATCCAGACCTTGCCCGCCAGATCGGCTGAGTCAAAAGCCTTGCCCTGCTGGTCGGTCAGATGAAACCGAGCCGCCGGTGCGCCCGGGGCCATGACCTCAGGGGCAGGAGTCGGCTCGGCGTCATCCGTTGCCCCAACGTCCGAACCCGCCGGCGCTACGACTGCTGGCTGCCGACTGACCCTCCGATCAGCGGCATCACACCCCACCGCCAGAACCGCCAGCACGAACAGCAGACTGGCCCGGCGAGGCAGGCCTGTGACGGCCTGCCAATCCTTTCGGAGACGCAGCAAATAGGTCCACTCAGTGATCATGATGCTCCACATGGCCGGCATCGTGATGCCCATCGTGGTCGGCTTCACCGGCTGCGGCCTGTTCAAGCAGTTTCAGGTCGGAACCCCGCGCCATGTGGAGGGCCCGTTCCTGCGACACCATCCGGTTTCGGAAGCCGACGTCAGGAATCAGCATGATGGCCAGGAAAATCGCCATCATCGCGGCAGGAATGGTGAGCACGTACTTCCAGTTCGCCTCCCACAGCACATGCATGAAGAACAGGACCACCAGCAACGCTTTCGTGCAGGAGACCGCCATCATGAACGCCCAGCCCACCTGCGGTTCGTCCCGCCAGGGCCAGTAGGGCGAGTAGGTCAGAAACGACATCGTCGTCAGGAAGCAGAGGGCCACAAACACCGCGAGGTACTGCCAAAGCCCTCCATGCCCACCCTCACCATGGTGGTCATCAGGGCCGTGCCCGATGTCCTCAGGCGACGCACCCGGCGAGGTGACAGGCCCATGGGCAGCAGCGGCATGGTGATCAGACGATGAGTCAGACATGGCAAGACTTTCGCAGCAGGAGTCTCCGGGGCAAAACAGCCCCGCAACCAGGAACTAAAACAGGTACAGCAGGGGAAACAGAAAGATCCAGACGAGGTCGACAAAGTGCCAATAGAGCCCGGCGTTTTCGATCATACCGGCCCGCTTCGGCCCCAGGTCATAGAGGAGCAGAATGGCAAACACGATCAGCCCCACGATGACGTGAATGGCATGGAACCCAGTGAGCAGGAAATAGGTACTAGCCCACATGTTGCCGCCGGGAATGACCATCGGCAACTGGAGCCATGGGAAGGTGTCGTTCAGCCCGCCGCCGTGGCCATGACCTTCGGCAGAATCACCCGGCAGCGGCATGATCTGGTCGGCAACAACCGCCAGATCGAAGGCCTGCTGATCCGGACTCTGAAGCATGTCCCGAACCTGCTTGAGTGACCGCCGCCCAGCGACTTCCTCTGGCCGCAACGCTGCCTCAGGGGCTGTGAAGAGTTCCTTCATCCGTTCGATGATCGCCGGTTCCCCCAGGCGGGCACGAACTGCTGAGCCGTAGTAGAGGTCGGGACGCTCGTAGATCATGCCCCGTGGTGCCGCGGGGTAAATCCCATGGGAAAACTTCGCGGAGTACTCATAGCCCTTGATCCCAAGGAACAAGGAGCCGAGCAGCAGCGTCGCCAGCATCCAGAGTTTCGCCAACGACCGTTTGTTGACACGGGCAGCCTCGAGTGCCAGCACTACGGTGACGCTTGAGCAGATCAGAACAAAGGTGTTGAGGGCACCGATTGGCTCACTCAGATGCACGTGATGCGGCTTGGGCCAGACTGCCGCACCAAACCGGAGGACCACGTAGCTCCCGAGCAACGCGGCAAAAAACATGATTTCGGTCGACAGAAAGAGCCACATGATCAGCTTGCCACGCGAAAGAGGCAGGCCAGGCTGGTACTGCAACACGGGGCCGTGGTGACCGTGGTCGTCGTGACCGAGGGAGGCGGCAGATGCGTTCATCAGAAGGATTCAGTGGGGAGAGTGGCGGGATATGAAACGTCGTGAATTGGGAAGGGATGTACTCGGTGATGTTGTTTTCGTCAGAGCGGCATTCTTGACTTCAGGTAACGAGTGGCCCGCCACCAAATGCAATAGCAGCCGTCAACAAAACCAACAGCACACCGAGGGAAGTCAACAGGAGCAAACGAGCTGCCCGGTCATCTCGCTGGATGGCAAACCATCCCGCGGCAGTAGCATAAACGATGGAGGCGGTTGCAGCCGTCAGAAACAGCCGAATACTGCCTGACGGAACCGCGAGCATGAGGCTGACCGGCACCATGGCAAGCGCCGCCGCCAGCGACTGGCCAGCAGCCCGCAGACCAGTGGGGTCGGTGACGGTCAGCATCTGCAGGCCAGCAGCCGCGTACTGCCGGCGGTAGAGCCAGGCGATGGCCATGAAATGCGGGAATTGCCAGAGGTAGAGGACGGTACCCAGGGCCGCCACCGCGAGGCCGCCCGCCATATCACCGGCAGCGAGCCGGGCAGGGCCATCGGCCGCAAACCAGCCGATGGCAACCGGCAGCCCTCCAGACACAGCACCCACAGCTGTATTGAGCGGGGTCAGCCGCTTCAGCGGCGTGTAGATGATGACATATGTCAACCAGGTGGCGACCGCTGCAATCGCCGCAAACAGCCCCCCCGTCAGCCACACAAGCCCGCCACCAACCACCAGCGTGAGGCCGGTCAGCAGCCAAGCGAGCCCCGGCGAAAGCCGCCCTGACGCCAGCGGGCGAGCCGCCGTGCGGGGCATCAAACGATCGGAATGCCGCTCCAGAATCTGATTGGCAATGCTGGAACTGGCCGCCACGAGCGCCGTGCCCGCGAGCAAGCCGATCACGGGAAGCCAGGCGAGCTCGCCAACCCCGGCAGTCAGCCAAACTGCGGCAAACACAGTGACCAGCACCATCAACGCGATCCGGGGGCGAACAAGATGCGAAAGATCGGCCCCAATGCTCACGCGGGTGCCCACATGGTTGCCCGGGACCGCCGGCGACTCAACCGGCAAGGAGTTCAGCGAGCCGCTGGAGAGAGCCTGTTCCGAAGAGATGCACGAGTTCATGCCACCGCCCTCCGGCCCGCCGGCAGGCGAACGTCAGCCGCCTGCGAAAGGCCCCCGCTGACAATGCAAAGCACCACACTGCTGGCAAGAATGAGCATGCCAAGCAGAACGTGCCCCGTCACAATGGCAGCCGAACCACCACTGCGAGCCACCACCACAGCCGACGGCTCGGGGAAGGCAGCAGCCAGACGATCGGGCAACAACCCCAGCGGCAGCCCCCAACTGACGACCCACGCCGCACAGCCCAGCACGACCTGCCCGCTGACAAGGCCGACGATGCCAGCCGCCCACCACCTGCGACCGCTGCCGGTTGACGTAGCAGTGCCGATCCAGCCGAACGCCTCCGCAGCAGCCGCCAGACTCAGTACGGTTACCGCCAATGCGCCGATGAGGTGCAACACGACCAGCCAGCGAAAGGTCGCCGGACCAACCGCAGCGTCGAGATGCCGCAGTTGCGCCCCTGCCACCAGCTGGACATACGCAGCCAACAGCAGCAGCCGCGTCAGCCAAGCAGCCAGACCGCCCTGCCCTGTCAGCCGAGACATATCGGCCCGCTGTCCCACGCGGGAGGTGAGCGTGGCGAGGGCGACCGCCACCGCAAAGAACAATGGCCCGGTACAGGCATGCCCCTTGGCGATCGTTTTGTCATCAAGCAGCACCCGCAGCCCCCCGAGCCCCCCCGGCACCACAACCAGGACAACGGCGGCGACGGCGAGCGAACGCACGGCCGTCGGCTGCGAGGTTCGCCAGACAATGGCGGCCAGCGCAAGGGTAATCAGGCCAACCAACGCTCCCAGCAGACGATGACCATGCTCAAGGAAGAGATCCCACGGGCCGTAGAACCATTCTGCCCAGGGAAACAAAAACATGTTGTGGCCATACGTCGCGGGCCAATCGGGCACTGCCATGGCCGCCTCGTAGGTGGTCACCATGGCCCCAAAGGTCAGCAATACCCCTGTCACAGCAACCAGACAGCAGGCAACTGGGTGTGCCCAGTTCACAGTGCGTGCTGGTGTCATGGCTACCTGAGTGCGGGCAGACGTGGGAACATCATGCGGTCAGACCGGCCTGACCACCGAAGAGGTCAGTGGGCCGCTGCGGCGGCAGCGGCAGCCTCCGGATTGGGCGGATCAGTCTGCATGAGGTGATCCTGCTCAACCCCGGGAACGGAGTACTCGTACGGCCCCCGATAGACGACCGGCTGGTAATCAAAGTTTCCGTGACCTGGAGGGCTCGGCGCGGTCCACTCGAGCGTGTTGGCATTCCAAGGATTCCTGCCCGCAACCGGACCGAAGAACATGCTCCAGAAGAAATTGACCGCAAAAATAATCTGCGACGCAACCATACCGATCGCGCAGTAAGTCATGAACGCGTTGAGCGGCTGCAGGTGGTGGAAGGTCTCGTAGTGATAGGCATCGGCCAGCCGCCGCGGAAACCCAACGGCTCCCAGGATGTGCATCGTAAAGAACGTGCCATTGAGGAAGATGAATGTCAGGAAGAAGTGCGCCTTTCCCCAAAACTCGTTCATCGTCCTACCGAACATCTTCGGGAACCAGAAATAGATCGCCGCCCAGACCCCCATCGCCGTCCCGGCGAAGAGAACGTAGTGGAAGTGGGCCACGATGAAGTAGGTATCGTGAATGAAGATGTCGACCGGGGTAGCCGCCATGAAAATGCCGGACAAGCCGCCGATGATGAACATCGACACGAACGACAAGGCAAACAGCATCGCCGTGGTGAATTGAATTTTCCCACCCCAGATCGTGCCCAGCCAGTTGAAGGTTTTCACCGCGCTCGGCAGGGCAATCATCATCGTCGAAACCATGAAGGTGACACCAAGCGCCGGGTTCATCCCCGACATAAACATGTGGTGCCCCCACACGATGAAGCCGAGGCCCGCAATCCCCGCAACCGAGTAGACCATCGGCCGGTAGCCGAACAGCGGCTTCCGGGCAAAGCAGGTGAGAATGTCGGACACCATGCCCATCGCCGGCAGAATCATGATGTAGACCGCCGGGTGGCTGTAGAACCAGAACAGATGCTGCCAGAGCAACGGCTGGCCACCGCCGGCCGTCGCCACCGCGTTGTTGACGATATTCCCCTCAGGGGTGAAAAAGCCGGTTCCCAGGGTGCGATCAAACAGCTGCATGAACCCAGCCGCCGTCAGCACGGGCAACGCAAAGGCCTGCAGCACGGCAGTGATGAACATGGCCCAGATCGTCATCGGCAGCCGGAACATTGTCATGCCCGGCGCCCGCATCAGAATGATTGTCGTCATGTAATTGACGCTTCCGAGCATTGATGAAACACCAACAAAGGTGAGGCCGACCAGCCAGAGCGTCTGGCCCCAGCCGCTTCCCGGCGAGGCATTGACGTTGGTGGAGAGCGTCGGATAACTCGTCCAGCCACTTGAAGCCGCACCGCCCTCCACAAAGAAGCTCGCACTAAACGCGATGAAGGCGGGCCACATGAACCAGTAGCTGAGCATGTTGAGCGTCGGAAAGGCCATGTCATCGGCCCCGATCATCAACGGAATCAGGAAGTTGCCGAAGGCCCCTGCCAACACCGGAATGATGACCAGAAAGATCATCACCGTTGCATGCATGGTGAAAAGCATGGTGTAGAACTCGGGGGCCATCTGGCCACCCTGCTGGGCAAACAACTTCCCGAGCACCGGCACGTCAGACCACGGCCAGGCCACCTGCCAGCGAACAGCCAACGCCAGCAGGCCGCCGACTAAAAACCAGAGCAGCGTTGAGAACAGGAACTGCAGCCCGATGACTTTGTGATCTTTCGAAAAGACATAGGTCGACAGGAATGTCGAGAGCCCACCCTGGGGTGATGCCTGGTGATGCCCCGTTTCCGGAGCGTGGGGGGCATGCTGAACGCTGGTGACAGTCGAATCGGCAGTGCTCATGGGGTACCTCGCGGGATAAAGGCGTCGGTTCGCCGGGTTCGCACGGTTTTCAGCAGAGGCTTCCGCCCCTCCCAATAGTCATGCGTCTCTGGTCTCGTGACGTGTCTCTGTACGTGTTTCGGAAAACTGATTTCTGAATGGTTTGCTCGGATGGATCCGCCGACCGCGCAGCTGATGCTCACTTGCTTGCCAACAACCCTTTGTCAGCAGCCTGTTTACCGGTAACGGTCGCAGCGATTCCTGGCTGGGTCGCTTCTTGCTCGGCATACTTTCGCTCCAACCAGCGATCGAACGCCTCCCGAGATTCAAAGGTGACCCGCCCCTTCATTTTGTAATGCCCCCAGCCGCAGAGTTCAGCGCAGACGATATCGAACACACCTTCTTCACGGGCCTTGAACCACACCGGGATCTTCATTCCCGGAACAGCATCCTGCTTGATGCGAACATTCGGCAGGAAGAAGCTGTGCAGAACGTCCATACTCTTCAACTGCACAAGAATGTCTTCGTCGATGGGCAAATGGAGGTCATTGACCAGGTGCAGGTCATCCGGCGTGCCGAGCATGCCGTCCCGACCAGGGTATCGCAGTCGCCACTCAAACTGCCTGCCAATCACCTCAACCGTCGGAGCCATGTCGGGCCGGCGCATCTTCACATCAGCCCAGGTGTTCATCTGATAGATCGAGATGAATAGCAGGACTGCGGCCGGAATGATCGTCCAGACCACCTCCAGCGCGTGACTTCCATGGACGTACTTCACAGGGCCGTTCCCCTTTGACTCGTCGTACTTCCAGAGGAACCAGAACAGCAGCCCCTCGGTTGCAATGAACACAACCCCGGTGAGGCCAAGGATGAAATAGAACAGCCCATCCACCGCCGCGCCATGCTCCGAGACGTCCTTGGGAAGCCAGATGTCATAGGCGGGCGCAACCGCAAAAGTCGCGACGCCAAGGACCGGCACCAACAAAAAAAGGATGCTCCAGAAGAGACCTGACAGGCGTTTCATTTCACGTTCTCCAGTAACGGCATTTTCCGGGGCAGGCCAACAGAACTAGAGCCGATCGCGGGCCACCATCGGGCGATCGACACCGAGCGTCCCATTAAAGTCATACGGAAGGGAGCGAATGTAGTTGACGATGTGCCAGATATCCTCTGGCGGCACCGTTCCCTTGGCAGCCGGCATCGGCGCTCCGTTAACCCCGGCATGAATACGATAGTAGAGGTCAAGCGGCCGCATTCCCCCACGGTAAATCCCTTGCCGCAGATTCCGCGGCCGGATCATTCGAGGCTGAAGCGCGTTGCCATCAAGGACCTTGCCGAATCGTTCGAGCCAGACAAGATCTGCCTCGTGTTCCGCCAACTCGTCCGAATCCATCTCCCAGGTCGATGCCTTCGAAGCCTGTTCTAGCCCTCCCTGCAACGTCTTATGCGCCTGCAGGACGACCTTGTTCCAATCGTCATAGTCGTTGGCCTGACCGTCCCCAAGGCCGGTGACGCCGTGGCATTTCACGCAGTTGGCCTTGTTGCCGTAAAAGAGTTCCTTGCCTTTCGCAATCGATGCTACCAAGTCAAGGTCAGCCGGCATTTCCGGCACATCGATCACGGCATCCTCTGCCGACTGCCAAGCGTCAGCAACCGGCAAAAGAATCTCCTCAACGAGGAACTCGCGTGTCTCCGGCAGTTTGCCCTGATCTTCGTCATCGAGTTCAAAGAAAGCCCGCATCAACGACAGTTCCACTTCACCACGAATGCTGAGATACTTCACGTACTCAGTTAGGGCGTCGATCTTCGCCTCACTCAAGAGAGCGAAGGACGGCATGGAACTGCCGGCCAGGCCGTTCCGCAGCACGAGCACCAGATCGTCATGCGTCGGCTTGTCAGCCCGTTCGGTGCTCTTGAACTTGAAGACTCCCGGCCGATAGTCCCGGGGATACGGATTGAGGAAGGCCGCCGTCGGCCCCATACCGTCGCCAGTCACTCCGTGGCAATGGGCGCAGTGCTCGCGATAGAGTCCGTTCTTCCGGCCCACGATATCGCTACGAACAGGGCCTGCGGCAAGCTGCAACTTCGCTTCGTCCAGCCCGGTCTCCGCCAAGACGACCGGCTCATCTGGTGTTCCGAACATGGCGGCAAGAATCGTCGCCACCTGTTGCTCCTGCGACGGCTTGAGCCGCTGCTGGGAGGCTTCGAACATATTGAGCCGAAAGGATGCCGCCGGCGTCGGCCCACAGCCGATGGCCAGCAATGGCATTGCTACAAGCAGCAGCCACGAAAGCCCCATAGAGCCGCGACCGTCGATCGCCCGGTCACGTTGCCACTGCGACGTGCCTAGCGAGGTTTTCTCAACGACCACAGCAGGGCTGTTTTTCCCGCTTCGACTGCTCACTGTCCCGCATACGCTCATGGACGTCGTTTTCTCCTCTACTCTCAATATTAGCACCGATCCTGGATTTGGCCGCTCCGGCGATCCTGTCAGTCGGGCGGAGTCCCCTTTCACCCGCCGATGGCATCTGTAGGGACTTCCAGTGTCCCTAAGTCTCGAACCTCGCCCTCGGTGAGGGTGAGTTTGAACCGGCCCTTGGCGTTCCACTTCAGCTCCGGCTGGTCGAGGCTCAAAGCGCCGCTGCGACCTGTTGACCGCTCGTGCCACACCTGAAACTCCAGGGGCTCTCCTGCCGGAAGATCAGGAATCGTAAAACTTCCATCGGTCTCGGAGACGGCCACATATCCATCCTCACGAAACACCGCATAAGCCTTCATCCACGGATGGATATTGCAGGTCACGGAAACCGGCAGACCTGTTTCTTGTTCCGGGGTGAAGACGGTTGAATCCCCCGCCGGAATCAACTGGTTGAAACTGGCTCCGGAGATGTTGGTGTTGTGGCCGATCGGATCACTGTTCTTCACGGCAACTGGCTGCCCAACTCGAGCAGCAAAAACTGGTGTGAGAAATTCGCAATTCTTCTGGTCGAACAACACTTGTTCCGAAGAGGCTTCGTTCTTGACTCGCGTCGACTTCCGCAAAAAGACCACAACGTTCGCCAGTCCCTTCGTTGCATCATCCACTTTGAGACTCTGCTCATAGAGTTTCATGCCACCCTTCGAGCAGACCTCCGTGTCCTTATCAACGACAAGTTCCTTTGGCGATGGAGGCGAACCGAGGAACGTGAAGGTGCCCTTGAGCGTGGCCCAGCCCGTTCCGGTGCTGACGGCGGCGGTCGATCCGCCGCCGCTTTCCGAGGCCTCGGCCAGCGTGGCTCGCAGGGCCGTCGCTGCCGCACCATCAGCCTGCGGCCCAGCAACAGGAGCACCGCGGCCACAACCAACACACGCAAGCAGCAGCGCTGCCCCAAGAGCCACGTCACGTCGCCAACCAAACGTCTTTGCCATCGTCTTTTCCGTCACAACCTTTTCAAAGAGGAACTGCAGCACCGCGGGCCGGCTTACAGGAACGCCTTCCCGGCAACCACGATATCACCGAGATCGGTGCCCCCTGCCTCCACGGTGAAATCAATGCGTCCCTTCTTGGCATCGGCCTTCTTCCCGCCAAGTGTGAATTCGTCGAGGTAGCCGCCCTTTTCGTGCCAGAGCTGAAACTCCAGTTCCTCTCCAACAGGCAAGTTCTCGATCACAAAACTGCCATCCGCACCCGAAACGGCACCGTAGGGATTCGGGCGAATAACAAGATAGGCCTTCATCCACGGGTGAATATTGCAGGTGACTGCGGCTGGAATCGCCTCATCCCGGCTGAAGGTGACGTCCGCCGAACCGTCACTGGGAATCAGGCTGTTACTCGGGGAATTCTTCATTGTCGCGATATTGCTGTTGTGACCGACTGGGTCCGAATTCTTGATCGTCAGGGTCTGGCCGGTCTGCACGAAGCTGACGTGCGGCTCAAACCGACAGTTTTTGTTGTCGAGCACCAGCGCATCGGCCTTGGAGCCGTCTGTCAGGTCGGGATGCACCGTCACCTTCTTGGACCGAACAAAAATCACCACGTTGGCCAGCCCAGCGGTCTCAGAGACCACCAACTCTTCGTTGACGAGTTTGTGCTTGCCACACACCTCAACGTCCTTGTCGGCAGTAATGGCCGCAGGAGTTGGCGCGGAGCCATCGAACACGAACCGCCCCTTTAGGCTTGCCCATTCAGCAGCAGTCGCCGTCTGACCGCACCATGCGGCTAAGCAAAGAAACACAAGACAAGGCCCGCAGGCTCGGACATGTGAAGGACGTGACATGGGCATTACTCCTCAAAGGGTTCGGGGTGCTCAGGCTCGGGCAGATGTTCACTCGGTTAGTTGCTCGGAAGAGCCGTCGCTGTCGAGGCAACGGTGTCTGTCGTTGTCGGCTGAGTCGCTGCCGCATCATTTGCCGGGGCAGGGAGATACGCCTCCAGCGAGAATTGTCGCTTCGCGAACTCGTCAAAGTGCATGAGCAGGTCGGTCAAGCCGCCAAGCTGCTGCTCACTGTCACCATGGTACAGGTCCTGGCTCACCGGCTTGTCATGCGGAATGTTGACCGGCATCCCGGTGTACGGCAGGAAGCGTTTTGGATTGGCAATCCATTCATAGACATATTCCGGCCTCAACCGCTCGTACACCCGGCCCAACTGAGGCGCCAACGCCTTCGGGTTGCCCGGCGGAGCATAGTCTCCAACCAGGTGACACTTCACGCAGTAGTTGTTGTTGGTGACGATTCGCATCGCCCCCTCAAGATGCTCGGGGTACCGAGTCTCTGCTTTCGTCAGCGAGGCATCATCAAGCCGTGCATCATAGACATAGGGGTAATCAGCCCCATCGACTGCCGCAAAGTAGTCCGTCAGCGCTGCTGCCTGGCTTGACTGCAGGTTGAACTTTGGCATCCGCAACACCGCTGCAGGCCGGATGGGATGCGGATTGAGCAGGAACTTGTGCAGCCACGGTGATTGGACCTTGGTTCCCTCGCCAACAAGCGGCGGTGGCAGCCACCCCCAGGCGTCATCCGGCTTCACGTTCGGGTTGATTTCTCGTTCATCCTCAATCACCACCGGGAAGAGCAGCCTGGCAAGGTCACCGCCCTTGGCGGGATAGTGCGTCCCTGCCTGAATAGCATCCTCCGGCACGAGCAGATTAGCACCGCCAACCAGCCGCGACTCACCATCGATGACGGCATCTTTCCAGAGCGTGACCGGACGATGGAAGACGACATCCTCTTCGTCAGGCTCAACCGGAATACCATCCTCATCAACGAGCTGCGGCTCACCGGTCTCGGCATCGAGTGCGGGCATCCCCACCAACGATGCTTGCAACCTGCCAGTCACATCAGTCTGCAGAGAATCTGCGACTTCCTTCGGCGTGAAGTGGCCACGCAGGAATGGGTAGTCATTGAATGCGTTTGGTTCACCAAGTGCTCCAGGCTCGAAGGCAATATCCCAGCGATCCATCTGAAGCGTGTGGCAGCCACCGCAGTTAAATCGCTCGGCTACCACCAGCCCATCAAGCCTCGCCCGCTCACGCGGTGTCGGCGAGTAGACAAACTCAGGCGCTGGCGGCTCAGCAACCAACCCCAGCACAAACGTCATCACCGCCTCACGCTGTTCCGCATTGAAGGGGAACTGCGGCATGCGATACCGCTCGTTGTACGACTTATTTTCAACCTTCTTGTAGTCGTAACTCCTCGGCTGACGCAGCTTCTGCCAGAGGAACCCTTCCCGCTCATGGCCGAGCAGCTTTTCAAGGAAGAAACCTGTGTCGGGGTCGACACTCTCCGGTGACACGTGCTCGCCGTCGTCTCGCAGCAGGTAAGCCAAATCGGTAGCCCCAAGGGCATCTCCTGGCAGGGCATCCTCGGGGCCGCCCTCCGGCTCGTGATGACCAGCTTCCTCGCCGGCTGGCGTATCGTGATCAGCCGCCTCACCATGCCCGTGCCCCCCGTGATGCTTGCCGTGGGCTAGTTCGTGCATGACGAAGTGCGAAACCTGCTCGAACGCGATTCGTGACGGATCCTTTCGGCCCCAGTCAGCCAGCGCAGCACCGGCGGGCTTGGCATCCTCAAAGCCAGGGATGTCGTGACAGCCATAGCAGGCCAGCTTGCCGATCGTCTTCTTTCCGACGTAGTTCAGCAGCACCTCATCCCGCTCAGCCGCAGCCAATCCGACAAAGGCTTCCTCATCACCCCGAATCGGGGAACCTTCCGGCAGCCCATTCTCCAGCACCGCAGCAGCCTTCTCTGCGGGAAACCGACCTTCGAGGTAAACCGTTGCAAGTTCTTTCAAGGCCTGCCGCTCGTCACTCGAGAGCGTTGCTGCAGGAACGTCCTCTGCCGACCAACCCTCAGTCGACTGCATCAGGTAGGCCACCGCGTCGGCCGCAGGATCGCTGACCGTTCCATCAGCCAGGGCGACCGGCTCCAGCAGCACATTGGGCATGATTGTCCTGGGGTGGTAGGCGGCCGGATTCCGCAACCAACTATAGAGCCACCGCTTTCCGTCCGGATGCGAGGCGACCTTGGCACCAATCCGTGAAAGTTCCGGCCCATGCATGCTTTCAGCCTTCGGGAAGTCTGCATGCTGATGGCAGGCAAGACAGCCACGCACCTCAACCACTTTCTTCCCGCGGTCCACATCAGGAACCGCCGTAATGCCCTGGTAAGGAGTGACGAATTCGAATGGCTGACTGCTTGAGGTCAGGTAGGCAACCATCGAACGGATCTCAAGCGGTTCGTACCGCTGAGATTCTTCCAGGCCGGCCCCCTCAAGGTGTTCCCAGAGCCCGAAGAAGCGGGGCATTTTGGTGGAGGGACGGAAGTCCTGCGGATTCCTCAGCCAGGCATAGAGCCAATCGAAGCCAACCTTGCTGCCGACGTGCCGGAGGCTGGGGCCAACCCGGGGAAACGTCCCAGGAGTTTCCGGTGTCTTCAACAACGCGGCCAGCACATGCGAGCGATCCGACAGCACGGCTTCGTCGCCGCGGCTGGCATCGGCCTCCAGTGCTTCCCGCAACCGACCGCGGGCGGCGTTGCCATCGGGGCTGGAGATCACATCACCGACCCACTCCTTGAAGCTGGTGTCCATCTTTGCAAACCCCGGATCGACCGAGATCGCCTGCGCCACCTCGTGGTAGTTCGGCTCGACCCGCAGATCGGGGCCAATGCGGTCGTCTGGCCCTGACCACCCATTGATCTCGTGGCAGCCGTAGCAACCGTACTGGCGAATCAGGTTGTAGCCCTCAACCACCTTCGGAGCCGGTGGCTCAGGAAACCGCTCACTGGACGCGAGGTCGACAACCTGATGATGGCACTTCAGGCAACTCGACTCCTCGAATCGCTCAGGCCGCATCGGGAAGATCCAGTGATGGTTGTTGAACCATCCATACTCGTCATGCCAGGCATGCGACTGCTTTGGCGTGTTCGGTGAATGCGAGGCCCACTTGAAACTTGTCGCACTGCCTTGCCCCTGATGGCAGACCGTGCAGCCAAAGGTTTTCATCGGATGGGGGCTTGAGTCCCCAACAAAGAGGTCGAGGCGAGGATGGGTCGAATAGGGTTGCGGCACACCCCGCTCGACAGAAAGCCGCAGTGGCATGCCCCACGAGACATTCTCAAGCAACGCCGCTACCGCAACCGGACGAACCAGTGTCCGCCCGCCACCCACCGCAGCAATCACGTCGCCACTCTGCAGCCCAGCGACCGCAGCTGGTGATTCCGGGAGCACAACACTGACAGTGGGCGTCTCTGGGTCAAAGAGCCCAGCAGCTGACAGTTGAAAACCGTAAATTTCCTCAAGCTGCAGCGTGTCCGTCAGGTCGCCTGCCAATTCAGGCCGCTCTGCGGGCGTCGGCAGCAGGATTTCAATCGTGCTCGATTCCGGAT
>JBDQOY010000287.1:0-4037 GCA_040260935.1 Pirellulales bacterium | reverse complement strand
TGCTCACCATTGGCGTCGTCCTGCTGGCGGTTGCCTGCATCATCGTGGTGCTGCTGCCGCAGTGGCTCGTCTCCCCGGCTGGCATTCGGCAGGTGATCATCCGGTCGATCCCCCACCTCCAGGGTGATGTCGAGGTCGATGCCGCCTCCATCGGCTGGTTCACGCCCCTGGCGATCGACGGTATCCGCCTGGTTCCCGCCGACACGACGGCCCCGCCGCTGGTGATCGAACAGATCAGGGGCGAGCGGAGCATGTTCGACATCCTGCAACACGGCGGCCGGCTTGGCGACGTCACCGTGACCGGGCTGGCATTCAACCTGGTCTTCGATGAACAGCACATCTCCAACCTGCAACGGACCGTTGGCAAACCACCAGCCCGCCCGCAGCCTGCCGCAACTGGGCCAGAGCCACCAGCCACAGCACCGGCTGACCAGACCGGCGACCAGCGGGTGCGGATCTGTGTGGCTGATGCCCGCATGCGGATCACGGGCCCTTGGTCCGAATCCACCTGGGAAAGTGAGCCGATCAATGTCGAGGCGACCCTGCGACGAAATGCCGCCGGCGTGCGGGAATGGTCGCTCACCCCAGTGACACTGCTTGATCACGCCCGACTGGAGCCCTCAGTCGCCGCCGGCGTGCTGGCCTACGCCGCCCCGATCCTGGCTGATGCCACCCGCACCGGCGGCGAGTTCTCGCTGGTCATCGACGAGGCCCGTTGGCCAGCAGGTCGAGGTGACGAGGCGACGGTGGCCGGCACGCTGACGCTGCACACCGTCGAAGTTGGTCCCGGTCCGCTCGTCGAGGGCGTCGTTGCAGCCCTGCCGGGCCGCCTGCCCGCGCCGCCGACCATTCGGGTGGCGGAAGCCTCACAGGTTCAGTTCCGGCAAGCCAATCGGCGGGTCTGGCATAACGGGCTGGCCTTCGGCCTGCCGCTGGGCGGCGAGGGTCGGCGGCTTGATATCGAATCGAGCGGCTCGGTCGGCCTCGACGATCGCTCGGTTGATCTGACGCTGGCCCTGCCGATTCCCGCTGACCTGCCGCAGGATCGGCCCCTCTTGGCTGCGCTGGCCGGCAAGACACTGCGGGTGATGGTGGAGGGCAGCCTCGACGAACCCCGCCTCAAACTGGATGAATCGCTGAAGCAGACCGCCACGGCCGTGGCCGCCGATGTGCTGGAGTCGCTGCGTCGTCCAAAACCAGCAGAGGACGGACCGAGCGGGCAGCCCAGCAGCCCCGCCACCTCCGACACCTCGCCCGGTCAAGAGGCCCCCTCTTCACCAGACGACCGTGCGTCCAAGACGGGCACCGCCGCGACACTCGATCAGCTCAAGGGCATCCTGCCACCAGAGATCTCCAACGACCCGGCCACCGACACGGTGATTGATGCCGTGGGAGGCCTCCTCGATGAGGTTGCCCGCCGGCGGGCAGAGAAGGCAGCCAAAGCCAAGAACCGCACCGAGCAGTCGCCGGCAGCCGCAGACGCCGCAGCCACGAAAGACCGGCCCGCCCGCCGGCTGCTGCGAAAACTGCTCGACGGTGAGGACGCTGCTGCTGCTGCCGAGGCAGCAGCGGACAAACCGGCGGCACAACCAGCAGCTGACTCGACCGACTGAGCCCACCGCGGTCCGGCGTGTTCACAGACGCCAGCTACGGGTGCGTGCCGACCGCTGCTGCGGCTCGGCCAGCCCAGGCACCGTTCTCCGACACCATTCTCCGCGCATGAAAAAACCGGACCCCGCAGGTGCAGGATCCGGTTTCTCATAACGGGTCAGCCACGCTCAATCTCAGGGTGGACTGAGCTGACTCACGTACGAAGCCAACTCAGGCGTCGGACTTCTTGGCCTTGGCCGGAGCAGCCGGGGCAGCTTCGGTCGGAGCAGCTTCTTCGGTGACAACTTCACCACCACCGCAGGCACCACCTTCGCAGCCGTTGCTTTCGCAGCAGGCGGCTTCTTCACCGTGGCAACGACGATTACGACGCTGGAACAGGCCACCGTGGCAGTTCCGCTCACGCTCAACACGACCATGGCAACGCTTGCCGTGGCAGTTCTTACGCAGACCGGCAGTGGCATCACCACTGAAAAGGGCGAATGCGATCAAGGCGATGAACGCCGCGAACGAAATTCCGAGAAAACGCTTCATTTCTTCCTCCGGAGAAGAGATTCAAAACGCAGGATGCGTTTCGCTGGCCGTCGACACGCTGACGTTGATTCGGGACGGCCACCGAACCGCAGCATTCAAGAACACACCTTCGCTTCCCGGCAGCCCGTCGGAACAACCCGCGGCACCCCCCTGCAGGTGTTGCAGGTCGGCGAGAACTCCCGGAAAAACGAATTGGGGAAAGGCTAGCAGGCAAAATGGGACTGTCAAGCAGCCTGGGTAGTTCGGGTTGATTTTGCCGCTTGTGCCGATTGGCGAGGAAATCTCCGCAAAAGATGCGTGCAGCGAGGCGTCGATGGCTGCGGGACACAACCGGATCCCGAGAGCCACCTCGTACGGAAAGGCCGCGCCTCGAGGCTCAAAAGCCACGTCGGTGCGGCGTCTGGAAGCCCAGTTTGGGTGGCCAAGGCCACTCGGCTGCTCCAGCGAGAGTGGGCCGCCAGTGCGTAAAGCCAGCCGGCTATTCCACGACGGTGCCGGAGCCGCCTGCGGCGGTTCGGGCAGCCGGGGCGGCAGCAGCGTCTGACTCCGCCGCCAGCGTCGCCCGGCGGGTGATTTCCTCGGCCACCAGACGCTGTTTGGCGAGCATATCTTCAGGATCCTCAAAGTTGAGCAGCAGGGGCGGAAGATCGGGGAAGATCCGCATGGCCATGCCAACCACCCGCCAGCCTTCCGGATCGAGCCGGCAGACCCAGATCACATTGTCTGTCGTCGTGAACCCTTCTGCATCGGTGTCGGTCCAACTGGTTGCCACATGCACGATGTCGTCGGTATCGCCGACCACCTCGCAGGCACCGATGGCATAGGTCGCCGTGTCCTTGACCGGCGGGGCCACCGACAGGCCGAGTTCCTGGGTCTTGGCCCGAGCAACATCGGTCAACATCGCCAGGGCCGCCGTCTCATTGCCCTGCTTGATCGCTTCAAGAAACGTCGCCACCGCCTTTTTTGCAGGCTCAATGCTCACAGACGTCCCCGGCTCTGCGCCGCCGGCAGAGCAGCCCGACTGACTGGTGATGCCCAGCATGCAGCAGCCGGCAACAAAGGACACAACCCAGACTGACACCACACGGGCTAGGCGGCGTTCATTGGCGGGGGCATCAGTTTCGGCCGCTGGGGCTGAACCCGTTGAAGAGTCGGTCTGCATCCCTGTAGGCTCCAAGAAGTGGCTGTCAAGCACTGGCTGTCATCGAACGCGGCGAAATGCCGCCACGGATTCCGCTGACAGTGGCTCGATCGTGACGACGGCCCAGGGGAGGGTCAAGCCGAAATTGGCGGCATGCTAGCGATAGCCAGCCCATTCCCCCGGCGCTACGTAGCCTTCCAACCGAACTGTTTCTGCGGTTCCCTCGAGGGGAAAGCCCCGATGAATCACGTACACAGAGCTCGCCCATTCGTCCGTCAGCCGGCGTTGCCGCTCAGAGCAGTCGAACAAGTGCTCCTGGTACTCGCCTGCACCTGGGGCGTCAGCCTCCCTGGGCTGCCCGCCGCCGAGCCGATCCTGGGAAGCCAACAGATCCTGCCCCGCCGCCAGCCTGCCCCCCGAGCCGAGCAACTGCCCACCAATAGCATCATCGAGCCCGACGCCTTCACCCTGCTTGAGGGCCCGCGGCCTGACTTTGCCGCCGCTGCAACCAGATCGGCATCGCCCACCACCACTGCGCCAGGAACCAGCGCTGCAGTTTCCTCGACGTGGTCACGACTGATCGCTGCCTCCACCCTGACAGACGAAATCAAACACGCACAACTCCCGCTTCAGCAGGCCACAGCAAGCCAGACCGCCTTCAATGGCAGCATCGACACGGCGGTCAACAAGTTCAGTCTGGTGGCAGTCGCCTTCGGCCTGATGGCCGTTCATGACGACCGCGAGGGCGATCTCC
>JBDQOY010000026.1:0-3071 GCA_040260935.1 Pirellulales bacterium | reverse complement strand
GTGCTGAAGATTGTCACCAGCCTGCTTTCGGTCGAACGGGTTGATCACACCTGGCACGGGATCGTCTGCCGAACCTGCGGCACCGGTGCTGTCGTTGAGGCTGTCCATGAGCAAAGCCCTGCCGCCAGCATCGGCGTGCGGGAAGGCGATATCATCCTCCGGGTCGGTGATCAGGCCGTTGCCAGCCAACTCGACATCGAGCGGGCCATGCTCGGCCACAAGGCAGGCGAAGTTGTCGCGGTCACGGTTACCCGCGAGGGGTCAGAAGAGCAACTGCAGCTATCGCTGGCCAAAGCCCGTCGGCAGCTGGCCTCGGCCCCAGAACGTTCCTGGGAGCAGCTTGGGCTGCGAGTCTCCCCAGCGGCCAGTGACATGGTTCGGCAACTCCAGCCCCGCTATCGAGGTGGTCTGCTTGTGCAGGAGGTCCGCTTCGGTAGCCCTGCCAGCAACAAGGGGATTCGTCCGGGAGACATTCTGGTTGGGCTGCATATCTGGGAGACGCTGACGCCCGACAACGTTAGCTTTATCCTCGACCAGATTGAGACCGACCAGATGACATCGGTCAAGTTCTACATTTTACGGGGCCGCGACACTCTCTTCGGCCACATCGCATCGGATACAATCCTGCGGTAGGTCACGGCCGCCACAGCCTGCGGCTTTGATGCTCGACTCAGCGACGTGCCTTGCCGCCTGAGTCTCTCGCCCCGAAAGGAGAACTGTGGAAACTGACTTTGTCAGACGGCTCCTCGCAACGCTTCCGCATGACGACAGGCTTGAGGTGCCTGCTGGTGACGATGCGGCGGTGCTCAGGCCCCCCGGAAATCGTCGGACCGTCGTCACGGTCGACATGCTGACAGAAGGCGTCGACTTTCTCTTGGGCGGCATGTTGGCCCAAGGTGAACCAACCAGCGGCTTTCCGCCACCGGCAACTGCCGAGCAGGTAGGCCGCAAGGCAGTGGCCGTCAGCCTCAGCGACCTTGCTGCCATGGCAGCTCGTCCCGAGGCAATCGTTGTCGCTGTCGCCCTCCCACGCCAGGGTGGCCGGGCCATCGCAGATGAGGTCGCCAAGGGCGTCGCTGAAATGGCGGCGGCTTATGACGTGGCCATCGCTGGTGGAGACACCAACGCCTGGGACGGTCCTCTTGTTGTCAGCGTCACTGCCATTGGCAGTGTGAGACCCGGGCGGGCCTGGCGTCGAGACACCGCTTTGCCCGGCGATCTGCTGGTGGTGACCGGCCCGCTTGGGGGCAGTCTGCTGGGACGCCATCTGGCAGTGACACCCCGCTGCCGCGAGGCAGAAAAGATAGCCGCTCAGTTTGCGGTGCATGCCGCAATCGACATAAGTGATGGCCTGGCCCTTGATTGCACCCGCCTGCTGACGGCGAGTGGTGTTGGTGGTGTACTCGATCTGCCGGCTATTCCGATTCACCCAGATGCCGTTCGTCTCCATAACCTGAGGCCAGGGGATGGCCGCGGCCCCCTTGCCCACGCGATTGGTGACGGGGAGGACTTCGAACTGCTCTTGGCAATGCCCCCGGAAGCGGCCGCGGCCTTCGTCAACGCCGATCAGAGCCAGCTTCTGGCTGGCACCAGCATGCAGCCGGCTGTCATTGGCACAGTGGTGGCCGAGCCGGGTCTCCACGGTCACCAGGCAGATGAAACGATTGTGCCAGTCGCAGCAGAAGGGTTTGATCATGCCTTCGACTGAGCGGCCCGAAGGCCAGTGTGAACTCACGATCGGAAGCCTCGCCGACCTCGACCGCTTTACAGCGGCCTTGGCTGCCGCGCTTCCGGCGACAGCGCTGGTCACCCTGGAAGGTGACCTGGGGGCTGGCAAGACCACCCTTGTTAAGGCTGTCGCTGCGGCTGTCGGAATCGATCCGGCAACTGTCACCAGTCCCACCTTTGGCCTCATTCATCTGCACGACACAGCCGACGGCAGCCTGCGGATCGTGCATGCCGACATGTACCGGTTGAGTGATGTCAGCGAACTTCACGAGTTGGGCTGGGAAGATGCCATCGCCGTGGCCCCCGGCTGCCGGTGCTGGGCTTTTGTCGAGTGGGCCCAGCGAATTGGGCCAGCCCTGCCTGCTGAACGGCTCAACATTAGCCTTACCATCACCGGTGAGACCAGCCGTCGCCTGACCCTCACCGGTGTCGGCGACCAATACACTACGATTCCCCAAGCCTTTTTGGAGCGTCCCACATGCGACTGACTTCCAGCAACTCAGCACTCTGCGCCGTCGACATCCAAGAGCGGCTGCTGCCGACCATACCGAATGGGCCAGCAGTGGTTCTCGAGAGCTGCCGTCTGCTTGACGCTGCGGCCTTGTTCCAAGTGCCGGTCCTGGCGACCGAGCAATATCCCAAAGGGCTTGGCAGCACGGTGAAGGCGGTGGCCGAGCGACTGCAGGA
This sequence comes from Pirellulales bacterium, assembly GCA_040260935.1. Classification (GTDB taxonomy): domain Bacteria; phylum Planctomycetota; class Planctomycetia; order Pirellulales; family UBA1268; genus UBA1268. The sequence goes on along the minus strand of JBDQOY010000026.1, from coordinate 656 downwards.
AGCAGGGATCCATGAAAAGCTGTCCTTCAGCTGCTGCGGGACCCCGGGGTTCACCGACCGTCTCGCCGAACCCATTGAAATGGTCGTGCTCTGTGGTCTGGAAACGCATGTCTGCATCGCGCAGACAGCCCTCGATCTGCTGGAAAACGGCCATGGGGTCTGCCTAGCGGTCGATGCGGTCGGCAGCCGGTATGCCCTCGACCACGAGGTTGCCCTCCGCCGGCTAGAGGCAGCCGGCGTGGTGCTTTCGACAGCTGAAGCCATCCTCTTCGAGTGGTGCCGTTCTGCTGATCACCCAGCATTCCGAGAAATGCGTTCGCTGCTGAAGGCGAGCCAGCCTCCTGCTCAGTAACGGCACCGTCCACACATTCAGCACACCTCGGCCGGACAATGCCATTACGAGTGCGATCCCCCGGTTTCCACCGGGGGCTTTCCTAGGAATACGCAGCACCCCCACCCTAAACCCAAACGTATCCCGCATCATGCAAGCCGCGAGCGGAAGCGAGCGGAAAGGCAGCACCGCTGACGCCGCGTGAGCAGCCACACGCCATATCAGCAGCCACACGCCATATCAGCAGACACACACAACACCAGCAGGCACACGCCACATCAACGCAGGTGCGATCCCCCGGTTTCCACCGGGGGCTTTCTATGGC
>JBDQOY010000286.1:0-8678 GCA_040260935.1 Pirellulales bacterium | reverse complement strand
GGTTCTGGGGGGAGCCGTTCCCGGTGCTCCACGAACTCGACGCTGACGGGGAGCCGACTGGCGTGGTCCAGCCACTTGCCCCCGAAGACCTCCCTGTGCCGCTGCCAGAACTGACCGATTTTCGCCCGGGCGACACCCCCGACCCGCCCCTCTCTCGGGCCCCGGCTGACTGGCTGTTTGTCGAGCGGGACGGTATCCGGTATCGCCGCGAAACCAACACGATGCCGCAATGGGCGGGTTCCTGCTGGTATTACCTGCGGTTTCTCGATCCGCACAACAACGAGCGGTTCATTGACCCCGAGGTTGAGCGGGCCTGGATGCCTGTCGATCTCTACGTCGGCGGTGCCGAACATGCGGTTCTCCACCTTCTCTACAGCCGCTTCTGGCACAAGGTGCTCTATGACCGAGGGCACGTGTCCTGTCCCGAGCCGTTCGGGAGGCTGGTCAATCAGGGCATGATCCTCGGCGAGATGGAGTTCACTGGCTACCGGGCAGCGGCTGGGGGCTGGGTCTCAGCCGGTGACCAGGGCGACGCCGACACGGCGATGAAGGTCGCCCCCGATCAGGTTGAAAAACAGGGCGAGCACTTTGTGCTGCGAGATGCTCCCCAGGTTCGCGTTGAGAGCCGCGCCTACAAGATGTCGAAGAGTCGGGGCAATGTGGTCAATCCTGACCACATCGTCGCTGAGTTTGGTGCCGATTCGCTCAGGCTCTACGAGATGTTCATGGGGCCACTTGAGGCCACCAAGCCTTGGAGCACCGCCGGGGTTGGCGGTGTGCGAAGTTTTCTGGATCGCTGCTGGCGGCTCGTGGTTGATGAAAAGGCTGAGTCGCTGCACCTGGCAGCACAGGTTACCGATGATGAGCCGACTGCTGAGCAGTTGCGGGCCCTGCACCGCATGCTGGAGAAGGTGACAGGTGACATTGAGTCCCTCTCCTTCAATACAGCGATCGCGAAGATGATGGAGTTCGTCAACTTCGCGACGCCCTTAAAGCGGCGACCGCGGGCCATGCTGGGTCCCTTCGTGGCGGCACTGGCACCGTTCGCTCCGCACCTTGCGGAGGAACTCTGGGCTGTGCTCGGGTTTCCTGCTCCGGTTTCCCTGGCGGCCTGGCCGGCTGTCGAGGATCGCTGGCTGCGCGACGAGACCATTGAGATTCCGGTCCAGGTGCAGGGCAAACTGCGGGCCCGCATCGTGGTTCCGGCTGATACCGATGCGGCGGGGCTTGAGGCGGCAGCGGCAGCAGATCCGAAGATTGCCACCCTGCTAGCGGACAAGCAGGTTGTAAAGGTCATTGCTGTCCCGGGCCGAATGGTCAACTTCGTGGTAAAGGGGTAGGTGGGGACGCCTGCTGACTGGGGCTGGCAACGCCGGTTTGGAGCGATCTGGGGCTGGCAGACTCGAAGTGTCCCGCACAATCGTCGCCGTCGGCCCCGGTGTGCCTGCTGCTTACCAACTTTTGACAAAAGTTGATTTGGATGACCGGCCGGGGCGACGTAGCATGAGTCTCGTGGTGGTCGAGGAACAGCGGCAAATCAATCAGCCGTAGGCGGACGGCATCCGGGAGAGGAACGGGAATGAGTGTGAAAAACGTTTTGGCATTGGTGCTTGGCGGCGGCCGGGGCACGCGGCTCTATCCGTTGACGCGGGACCGTTCCAAGCCGGCGGTGCCGCTGGCGGGAAAATACCGCATCATCGATGTGCCGTTGTCCAACTGCATCAACAGCGGTGTGCAGCGCATCTACGTCATGACCCAGTTCAACTCGGTCAGCCTGCACCGCCATATTCGCCGCACATACACGTTTGATCCGTTCAGTGGCGGCTATGTTGAAATTCTCGCTGCCCAGCAGACCAACGAAGCAACCGCCTGGTACCAGGGTACGGCCGACGCGGTTCGGCAGCACATTCGGCTGCTGCAAGATTCAGACATTAAGCAGGTGCTCGTGCTGTCGGGCGATCAGCTTTACCGGATGAACTATGCCGATTTGTTGGCAACGCACGAAGCCAACAATGCCGATGTCACGATTGCCGGCATTCCTGTGACGGACGAGGCATCGTCAGCCTTCGGCATCATGCGGTTTGATGACGCAGGCCGAGTCGAGGGCTTTCTGGAAAAGCCCAAGACCCCGGAAGAACTTGAGTTGGTGCGTACAGACCCGAACTGGATTGAGCGGGCTGGGATTCCGGCCAACGGTCGCAGCCTGATGGCCAGCATGGGTATCTATCTGTTCGATCGTGACTGCCTGCTCGACCTGCTGCTCAAAACCGACTATCAGGATTTTGGCAAGGAAGTCTTCCCCGCGGCGATCCGGGCGAAGCATGTGCAGTTGCACCCGTTTGACGGCTATTGGGAGGACATCGGCACGATTCGCTCGTATTACCAGTGCAACATTGATCTGGCCTCACCGCAGCCTCCCTTCGAACTAGCCACGCCGGCAGCACCGATCTATTCTCGGGCCCGGTTTCTGCCGCCCTCACGGGTTGACGGTGCGAGCATCCGTTCGAGCCTGATTTCAGATGGCTGTACCATCGGTCCCGGTGCCGTGATCGAAAACAGCGTCATTGGCCTGCGGTGTCAGATTGGCCGGAATGTTGTCATTCGGAACTCGGTGATTCTGGGGAACGACTATTACGAAACCCCTGGTCATCTGGCTGTCGATCGTTCCCAAAATTTTCCTCCTCTCGGCATTGGTGACGGCAGCATCATTGAGGGTGCGATCGTTGACAAGAATGTGCACATTGGTTCCCGAGCAAGGGTTGTCAATGATCAGGGGCTCGATGAGCTGCCCGAAAACGATCACTTCACCATTCGGGACGGTGTCGTTCTGGTGCCGAAAAATGCCGTCATTCCTGACGGCTGGCAGCCCGAGCCGCATCTCGTGCAGGCGGCTGCGACTGACGGGGTGGCTTCCCCCGGTTAGTTGTCGCTGGCGGCTGTGTCGCTCTGCCCGGCCAGAACATCCTCGAAGAAGCCAGCGATCGAGATGCCGGACGGTGAGGGCTCGGCTGTTTCGGTGTGGGCCGCAGCCACCACTTCCTTGGCAGGCTCTGCCTCCGCCAGAATCGAACTGGCAGGTGCCGCCGGCGCTGTCTTGGTGGCAGCAATGATGACTCGGCTGGCCTTTTCCGGTGGCGTTGCCGCGGCCATATCGGTGGTCGTGCCCTCCTCTGAGGAGACGACCGGTGGCCAGGGGCGAGGCCGCTTCCAGATCGGCAGAATACCGTTGTTTCGGACTCGAAAATCGTTCTGGTCGGCTGCCCCGGGCACCGTCCCCGAATAGTCAAACGGCGACGGACACATGGTGCAGCCGGTTCCACAGAGCGTGGCGGCAAGAGCCATGACCATGATTCCGGCGGTTCCCCGGCCGCTGGTTGGTCTGGCTCGTTGCACAGGTCGCTCCTCTCTCGCCGGATCGTCCGGCCCATTCCACAGCATCAGCGGCTGTTCCCCGCATTTCCCAAAGAACCCAACAGAGTTATCGGACCGGCATAGTCCGTGTCTTCAGGAAATGTGGAGCCCCGTCTGGTGTGAGGGGATGCGAGCTTACTGACGAACGAGGAGTTGGGAGCCAGGGCCGAGAATGTCAGCCAGGTCAGCAAAATCGGCGGTTGAGACGAGAAGTACCTGCTCAGCAGGGCTACTGGCGACAAAGCCAGGTTCTGCCGCCGGTTCGATGCGCAGGCCGTCGCTCAACACGATGGCTGGCCGGGCGGTGGGTTGATAGGCAACCGGTACTGTCGCGGCTGCCGGCTCGCTTAATGCCCGCTGCACCTCGATAAACTGAACGGAGGAGCCGCTGCGGGTGGCGAACCCACTGCCGATCGCTGCGGCGAAGGTGCCGGCATAGCGTCCTCCCACCTGAAGGCTGAGCCGGCGGCGGGAGACGCTGACCACCGCGTCAAACGGTCCGCGGACAACCTTGATTGCTTGGCCTGGGAGGGGGCCTTCCGGGCTGACGCCATTGATCTTGGCCAACAACTGCCAGGGCACATTCAGCGGGCCAGCGATACTCTTAAGCGTTTCCCCGGGGGCGGTGATGTGGGGCGGCAGCAGCATGTCCTGCGTTGAATAGATCACGGTCCCAGCCAACTGGCCCAGCAGGGTGTCCAATTGTCGGCCCTCTTCAGCACTGAGGGAGGCATCGTCGTACCAGACCGAGAGGATGGCCAAGGCTTCGGCGTAGCGACCAGCCTCGAGTTTGTTGTGTGCGTCGGCCCAGGCGGCTGTAAATGCCGCAGAGTCGTGGGCCGATGCTTCTGCTCCTAGCGACGTGGTCGTGGTGGTAGTGGCGTCGGCAGCTGGCTTTGGTGGGGCAGCGGCGACTGCGTCGATGTAGGTGGGCGGCATCTGGTCGCCTCGTGGTGCGTCGGCTGCCAGGCTGCTTGGGGGTCCAGCAGACTCGGTGACGGGCAGGCTGCCAGGAGTGGCCGTCACGGCTGCTGCCGCCGAGATGGCAGCCGGAGCTGCGACTGCGTCAGCGGCTGGTGGAAACGGACTCGCCGCAGCGGGAGGTGATGTAACGGGGGCCGCGGCATTGACCGCTGGTGGGGCGGTTGCAGCTAATTCAACAGTTGGTGGAGTCGGTTGGTTCGGCGTAAATGGCGGCGCAGTGCTCGTCACCGAGGATTCGTTCTGTTGCCAGGCCGGCGCCGTCTCTTGGGGCCCCTTCTGAATGATGGAGTAGGCCCCATAGAGGATCATGCCCAACAGGCCCAGCACGACCAGCGGCCGGAGGGCTTCGAGCGGATCACTGCGTTGCTCCCGACGCTGCTTCGATTTCGGTCGGCGTGCCATCGGCAAAGACTCCTGGAAAGAACGTGGACGGGGGGCTGGAGAACGGCGGTGGAACCGTAAAGGACGGGACGAAACGGTTCCAGCCCGCTTCTTGGCTTGGGGGCGGTGGAGGATCCCTGTTTGAGGTGATTGAGGCGGAAGACTGCGGGAACTGGGCAGCCGAGGCCGCCGGAGCCCAGCGGGGTGGTTGCCAAAAGGGCCCCATAGCTGGTGGAATGAGAGAGATGTACCGTCGAAACCTTCTGCTGCTGTGTCTGGTGATCCCGGCCTGCCTGCTCGCCTGGGCGGCAGCGGACCGGTCGGGACAGGGGCGGCGGTTTGCTGAGGTCGTGAAGACCGTCGGTCAGCGGTACATCGAACCGGTTGAGCAGGAGCGGCTGTTTCAGGCGGCGATGGCAGGGGTGTTTGCCACCCTTGATGATGAGTCTCAGTATGTCGAGCCACACCGTCTTGAGAGCATCACCGTCCCGTCAGCGCAGGAATCAGCGGGAATCGGTGTGGAGTTGACCGTCACCGAGGCGTCCCACGAGGTCGTCGTGCTCGCCCCGGTGTTTGGTGGGCCTGCCTGGACTGCCGGGGTGCAACCGGGAGATCGGATTCTGGCCATCGATGGAGAACCCACTCGGGGGCTGTTGTTGACTGACGTCGTGTCACGGCTTCGTGGATCGCCGGCCAGTCAGCTGCGTCTCAAGGTTGAGCAGACAGCTGCAGCGGGCTCAGCGGCATCGTTGGTGAGGGAACTGCAGCTGACCCGTCGCGCGATCGCTCTGGAGAGCGTGCGAGGCGACCGTCGACGTGCCGATGGTCGGTGGGAGTGGTGGCTTGAGGGTGAGCCAGGCCTTGCCTACATCCGGATCACACAGTTTGGTGAACGGACCAGCGATGATGTCGCAGCGGTGCTGGCAACCCTCATGGCAGCAGGACCACCGCAAGGTCTGATCATCGATCTCCGGGGAAACACCGGGGGGCTTCTTGATGCCGCGGTGCAGGTCTGTGATCCTTTGCTTGCTGACGGTGTCATCGTCACCATGAATGATCGCCGTTTCCCGCATGGTTTGACGCGACCACAGCAGGCGACCTCTGCGACCATGCTGCCCGAGGTGCCGCTGGCAATTCTGATCGATTCGCAGACTGCCAGTGCTGCCGAAGTCGTTGCTGCCTGCCTGCAGGACCATGCCCGGGCAACAGTGGTCGGCAGCCGGTCGTATGGCAAGGGGACCGTGCAGACGGTTGTGCCGCTTCCTGCCGGCCAGTCGGCGATCAGACTGACAACGGCTGAGTATCGGCGGCCAGGCGGTGGCCTGATTGAGCGTGCCGCAGGGGCAGGCTCTGGCGAAGAGTGGGGCGTAGTCCCCGATGCAGGGTTTGCCTTCGCGCCGACCGGGCAGCAGCTTGAACGGTGGCTCGCGTGGAGACGCCGCCGTGACCGGCCGCAGCAGGTGGCTTCCGACGCGAGTTCACGCCCAGTCGCCGATCCGGCTGCCATCTTGCCTCGTCATGCTGACCCCGTGCTGGCCCGCAGCCTGGCGGTCTTTTCACAAACGGCTTCGGCAGGTCGGCCCTGAGCGTATGCCGGTGGCTTGTGTACTCACCTGGCCGTCTGCGGGGTGAGGGCTGGCCGGGCCTCGGCCGCCAGAAAGAAACTGCCCGCGACGCAGATGAGGCCACGGCCTGCCGCCAGCCGGCGGGCAACGACCACCGCCTCTTGGGGTGCCGAGGCGAGATGAGGTTCTGTCCAGCCAGCCTGCTCGGCGGCTTTTCTGAGCATCGCCACGGTGGCAGCCCGAGGGTTGGTGGCGTAGCGGGTGAGGACCACCTCGGTAAATAGTGAGCGGGCGACCTGCAGCATCTCGCGGAGTTGTTTGTCGCGGCTGGCGGCGAAGATCAGCACCCGGCGTCGCGGCAGGCCTGGCGTGTTTTGCAGCGTTTCGATCAGCGACCGCATGGAGGCGACGTTGTGCGCCGCATCAAGAATCACCGGCGGGTCCTCCGTGAGCCATTCGATCCGGGCTGGCAGTCGGGTGTTCTCAATGCCCCGGCGGATTGCCTGCTCAGGAATCATGAACCCCCGGTCGCCTAGCACCCGGGCTGCCATGATGGCCACAGCGGCATTGATTGCCTGATGCTGGCCAGGCATGGCCGTGGTGTAGGAGCCGATTGCCGTATCTGGCGGCACATGCAGCGAAAACCGGTTGGGGGCAGATCGCGGCCTCGTGTTTGCGGGGGACGGGTCGGCACCGGTAATGCTGAAGTCGCGGTCTAGCAGACTGACGCGTGCTCGCCGAATGGCCGCCTGCCTAGTGACCGCAGCGATCGCCTCAGGATGGGTTGCGGCCGAGATGACGGGGCAGCCGCGGCGAATGATGCCAGCTTTTTCTGTCGCGATGGCGGTGAGGGTGTCACCAAGCATATCCATATGGTCGTAGCTCACGCTCGTAATCATCGAGACAACCGGCTCGCAGAGGTTGGTTGCATCGAGCCGTCCTCCCAGGCCGGTCTCAATCACCGCCAGATCAACCCGACTGCGAGCGAAGTGCACAAACGCTAGGGCAGTCAGCACCTCAAACCACGTTGGTCCGGCAGCACCCCGCCGGGCCGCCCGGTGATCGAGTGTGTCGACGGCAGGAATGACGACACGGAAAGCAGCCAGGAGGTCAGCGGTTGAAATCGGTCGGCCCGCGACAGTAATTCGCTCTTCAATGCGATCGACATGGGGCGAAAGGTAGCAGCCCACGCGGTATCCGGCTGACTGCACGACAGCCGCCAGCATGGCGGCGGTCGAGCCTTTCCCTTTGGTGCCGGCCAGATGGGCGGCAGGGAAATGCCGCTGCGGATGGTCGAGTTCCCGGAGCAACGCCCGCATGCGGGCCAGTCCGAAGGAACCGTTGTGCGGCGGCCGCCGTTCGAAGTTGGCTCGCTTGTCGAGCCATTGCAACGCTCGCAGGCGGGTCAACGGTCGCTTGCAATTGGGCGGAACATCGGCCACGGGGATGTCTCGGTAAGGCGGGTAGGGTGGCTGCTTTGGTGGGCTGGACCGGCGGATGTCCACAAATCGCGATTGATTTTGGCGGCCGAATTCCTGACGCTCCGCGGCTCCAAAGTCTACCGCCTCGGCACACGCCTGCAGCCCAATGTCCGCCCACGCGCTTCGCACCCTTGTTTCCTGCCCACCGACAGCGGCCCTGAGCCGCATTGTCGCAGTCGGGCTTCTCCTGCTCTGCGGGGGAGTCTGCGGGGCGGCTGATAGCCTGCCCGATGAGGCACACCCTCCCCTTGCCTTACCACCGCTGTACGTTCCTCAGGCCGACAGCGACCCCACGATAATCATCGATGTGGCCGAGAGTGGGCTCGATCCGGCATTTGATCCGTGGTGCGATCGGTACGGTGGCTGCGCTTCGTGCATCACACCAAGTGGACAGGCCTGTTGGCCCCGCTGGTTTGCCAGTGCCTCGGGGCTCGTGATGACCCGCTCGCTTCCCGACGGGGCCACTTCGACTGGACCGGGAGGGCTTGCGGTCTCAACCCGTTCGGCATCAGCTAGTTGGCCTGGGGGCGTCGACCTGCGGTTGGGCCGTTGGTTCGGTGACCACCAGCAGCATGCAGTCGAACTGATCTACTGGGGTGTCTACAACATCGGCTCGACCGCACCACAACAGACCGGGGCAGCCGACGGTTCCCTGACTCGGTCTGATCTGGTGAATGATGTTGAGGTCAACTGGCTCTTCTCGCTCGGTAACCGTCCGGAGTTTCATGAGGGGCCGCAGTCAGTCAATTGGATGTGGCTGGCAGGGTTTCGCTTCTTTCAACTCCAGGACGAACTGACACTGCTGGCGAACCCCGGAGATCTCAATCTGGAAGTCACGACCAACAACAACTTATTC
>JBDQOY010000285.1:0-9415 GCA_040260935.1 Pirellulales bacterium | reverse complement strand
GCCCAAGCCCCTGCATCCCCCCGGTGATCTCCTCCAGGTTCCGCAGGAGTACTCGGACAACCTCACCAAACACAAGGGTCACGACCGCGAGTGAATCACCCCGCAGCCGGAGCGTCGGGCCGCCAAGGAGCATGCCCACGCAGGTAGTCACCACGAGGCTCACGACAACAGCCGGCAGAAAGCCGATCTCAAGTGGATTCGTGGGCACCGTCAGGATCGCCAGCGTCATCCCCCCAATTCCAATGAAGGCCGCGATGCCCAGATGCAGCAACCCGGCAAACCCCACCATCACATTGAGCCCCAAGGCGGCAATACAGAGGATCAAAACCGAGGTCACCTGCCCACCGAGCCCACCAGCAAACCCCGGAACGGCCAGCGGGGCGACCGCCAGCAGGCAGAAGACAAGCCCTTCTGAGAATGTCGCCGACCGAAGCCAGCGGTTGGCTGAGCCTTTGCGTGCCGTGGTCATCCTGCCTCTCCCGCGCGTCGCTGCTGGCCGAACAACCCTTCGGGCCGAAAGGCCAAGATCACAATGAGCATCAGGAACACCGTGGCCGCCGCCCAGCGGGGTCCGAGAGCAGCGGTCGACACACTCCGGATCAGGCCGACCAGCACGCCACCAACAATAGCCCCCGGCACACTGCCAATGCCACCAAGCACGGCAGCAGTCAAAGCATAGAGGCCCGTCTGGTAGCCCGACTGGTAGTTGATGGTGGCGGTGTGAATCCCGGCGGCGACACTGGCCACGCCTCCCAGAAACCCACCCAGAAAAAAGGTGGCCGTGAGAAACTGGTCCGCCCCTCCACGCTGAGCCGCGGCCCGAGAGACCGCCGCAACCGAGCGGAGCGATCGCCCAAGACGGGTCCGCCGCAGAAGGAGCGTGAGCCCGCCCCAGGCTGGCAGGACCAGGCTCAAGACCAGCAAATCGGCAGTGGTCACGGGAAGTCCCGCAGCCAGCTTGACGTCGCCTGCGAGCACTTCCGGAAATGCCTGGTCAGTCGACCCCAGCCAGAGCAGGCCGACGTTCATCAGGATCAGAGACACGCCGACGGCAGAAACCAGTGGAGCCAGTGGGGCCGACTGCCGCAGGGGGCGGTAGATCAGCCAATCGATGGCAACGTTGAGGCTGCCACAACAGAAGCCACACCCAAGCGTGACGGCCACGATGGCAAGCCAACCCAGGGCCGGATCGAGGGCCAGCGGTTCCACCAGCGACAGCGCGAGCAACGCTAGGCAACCACCGAGCATCACCACATCACCGTGGGCAAGGTGAATCAACCCGACCGTGCCATACACCAAGGTATAGCCAACGGCAATCAGGCCGAGCACCCCTCCGTCGATGAGGCCGATGACACACTGTTGGAGAAAGGAAGACAGGTTCACGTGTCTGGATCCGGTCCGTGTCGGCAGAAATGACAGCCCCTGAGTCTTACCTGCTGGTGTCTCAGTCGCCCATGCCAGTTGCCGCAATGGTCTCCTCAAAAACAAACCGCCCACCCCGAACGGCGTACACCGAGAGTTCTCGCAGCGTGGTGTCACCGTTGGCGTCCACGCTCCAGCGACCAAGCAGGCCATCCTCATCGCGGGTCGCCAGCGCAGCATCCGTGATGGCCCGACGATCTTTCCTTCCTGCAGTGGCAAGCGCCCGCAGCACCACCCGCATCGCCTCATAGCCATAGACAGCAGACGCCTCCGGCGGGCTGCCATACCGGTCACGGTAGGCAACGAAAAAGTCCCGGCCCCGGCCAGTCAACTGCTCCGGCGGCAGGCCGCCGGAGGTGGCAAAGCAGCGAGCCTCGACGGCAGCCTCCCCGGCGGCATCAATGAAGGCTTGCTCGCAGCAGCCATCAGGAACCAAGAGCACCGCTTCACAGCCGGCCACCCCCAAGTCCCGAGCCAGTTGCCCCCCTTTGGTTCGCGTGGTCCCGCCAAAGTAAATGAGGTCAGGATCAGCCGCGAGAACCGATGCGACAAACGCCTTGAAATCAGTCGTCTGCGGATCGATGGAAACATGTGCCAGCACAGGCATGCCAAGCTCCCGGCAGCGATCAGCGAAGAGGCTGGCCAGCCCTCTGCCGTAGCTCCCGGCATCATCAATCACGTACACCCGCCGCAGCCCGCGGCCGAAAGCCCACGCGGCGGCCAACGGCCCCTGGAGGTCATCTGCCGGCACAACCCGGATGAAGTTCAGCCGCCCGGTGGGGCGATAGATGGCCGGCTCTCCTGGCATCCCCAGCCCGGGTTTCGTTAGGCCAACAGCCGTTGTCGCCGGCGAGACCATCAGCAGGTCCGCATAGTTGAGGATCGGCATCGAGACCCGGGCGGCCCCTGAGTTCAGGGGGCCAATAGAAGCCATCACGTCGGGATCCTGGGCGGCCCTCCGGGCATTGGCCGCCTCCCCGTCGCTGGTCCACCGGCCAGTCGCCGCGCTGGCGTTATCGAGGTCGAGATATTCGACTTCAAAGCGGCCAACGCGGCTGTTGACCTCGTCGAGCGCGAGGCGAATGCCTCGGACAATCGACTCAGTCACCTGCCGGGCCGACCCGGTTCGGGGCAGGCTGGAAATAACCCGCACCCGCTGGGGATCAGGCCGCTGACAGCCGCTGCTAAGGAGCATGGCGACTCCCAGCAGCCCAACGACCAGACTCCTCCAGCGACAGCGCCCGCCGCTGGTCGCACCACGCTTGCCAGCTGACCCGCCAGGCTTGCCCAGACGTCTTGGAGAGCCGGTGGAAGTGGCCATTTCCTCACCCTGTTTTGATCATCCGCCAGGCCCGGTGGATTCGAGCGTTGCGAAAGTCCTCCGGAATAGTCTGCCGGGTGATCTCCCGAACGGTGTACCGGGAGGCCAGCAGGTCTTCTGCCAGTTTGAACCGGCGAAAGTTGGTTGAAAAGTAGACAATGCCGCCCAGAGAGAGATTCTCGGCAACGGCATTGAGCAGATCGGCATGGTCGCGTTGCACGTCCCAATCATCCGGCGCCTTGGCTGACCGTGAGAAGGTCGGGGGGTCAACGACCGCCAGATCATAGGGCGGCTCACCGCGGCGGCCACGATGTTCGAGGAAGCCGCGGGCATCGTCACGAACGATCCGGTGCCGCTGGCCATCTCCAAACCCGTTGTTCACAAGATTTCGCTTGGTCCAGTCGAGATAGGTGTTCGAGAGGTCGACGCTGGTGGTCGTCACCGCTTCCCCGGCCGCTGCCGCCACTGAAAAACTTCCGGTGTAACAGAAGAGGTTGAGCATGCGCCGCCCCTTCGCATCGGCCCGAACAAGCGCCCGGGTCGAACGATGGTCAAGGAACAGGCCGGTGTCAACATAGTCAGACAAATTAACCGCAAACTGCAGGTCACCTTCGGTCACAGAGAGCGTCGCCTGTCGATCATCGAATTTCTCATACTGGCCACCAGCCCGTTGCCGACGACGGGTCTTGAGAAAGACGTGATCCGGGGCCACTCCCAGTTCCACCGCCGCTGCCTCAACCATCCGGTCGAGCCAGACATCATGCTCAATGGCAGTGCGCTCATGCGGCCGTTCGTACTCGGCGGCATGCAGCCAGTCGCCGTAGCGGTCAATCACCAATGGAATCTCAGGGATGTCCCGATCGTAGATGCGATATGCCTCGATCCCCTGCCGCCTTGCCCACCGTCCCAGATGCCGCGACCGCTTGGCCAGCCGCCGCCGAAAGTCACCTACCTGATCGGTAACGCTGCGACCAGCGACAGGGACACTGGCTGGTGCAGGGTGGGGTTCTCCGGTGGCGTCGCCCGACTCGCGGGCATGAATCTCAAGTTCAATCAGCCGACATTCAATCGGGCCGTTCCGCACTGGCACCCGCCGCCGAGGCTTAAGCCCAATTGCCTTTACTTGATCGACCGGGGTCAGCACCGCAGCCCGCCAGCCCCCGCATCGCTGTCGCAGCCAGTCCCCCAGCCGTCGAAAGATGGCGGCCGCTCGCGGCAGGGGCAGCCGCTCGCCATAGGGCGGGTTCGTGAGGACGAGCCCGGGAGCCCCCTCCGGCACCGTCTCTTCGAAGTGCCGCTGGGTCACCTCAACCCAGTCAGCCACCCCGGCAGCAGCTGCTGACTGCCGGGCAGCCGCGACTGCGGCTGGATCGAGATCGCTGGCCTGAAACCGGCCGGCAGGAGCCTGCACGCGGTCTTCCAGTTCACGAACGAGGCGGGCCGCAAGCTCTCGGTCAACGTCGTGGAAGCGAAACAGACCGTGGCCCCGGCGGCGGGCCCGGGGCAGCCCCGGGGCAATACCTGCGGCCTGGGTCGCTGCCTCGACAACAAGTGTTCCTGACCCACAGAACGGGTCGAGCAACGGTTCGCCCGGCTGCCAGCCGGTGATCCCGAGGAGGCCAGCCGCCAGCACCTCCGAGAGGGGCGCCTCGACGTCACCCTGCCGCCAGCCCCGCTGATGGAGCGACTGCCCGGCCGCATCGCGGAACAGCGTGGCAGTGTCTCCGACCAGGTGCAACGCCAGCCGCAGGCTCGCCCCGTGCAGACGCACATTCGGCCGCCGGCCATGGACCTCCCGCAGCCGATCAACCACAGCATCCTTGACGACCTGGGCGGCATACAGGGAATGGTTCACGAATGAATTGTGCACGACGGCATCAACCCGCAGGGTCTGCGTCGGCTGGAGATGCTCAGCCCAGTCGATGGTCGCCATGGACCGATAGAGCGACTCGGGCGAGTCGGCCCGAAATCGGCCGAGTGGCTCGAGCACCCGAATGGCCGTTCGGCTCTCAAGCACGCTGCGATAGAGCGTTTCGGTCGTTCCTGCAAACTCCACCGTGCGTCGACCGACCCGGATATCTTCTGCCCCCAAGGCTTCCAGTTCACGGGCGAGCAGCCACTCAAGCCCATCAAGGGTCCGGGCGGTCAACTGCGGCGGCTCAGCCGGATCAGGCGGAAGCAGGGGCCGGGGTGGAGGAGGAACGTCGGGGAAAGGATGGGCCATGGAAACGGCTGAGCAAAACCTGAGAAATAAACCCCGCACTCACGGAGTTCATGGAGTGGCTAACGTCGCCGCCGTTGCGAAGCGGTCCTGCATCGCCTGCACCTTCAGCGGAGCGTTTCGCAGGCCTTCCATCGCGCCCACACAGGCCTCGGCTGCTGGCAGGGTGGTGATGCAGGGCACACCGTAGAGCACGCTGGCCGCCCGAATTCGCCCCTCATCGGTGCGAGCTCCTTTGCCACGCGGTGTGTTGAAGATCAGCTGCACCTTCCCGTCAATCAGGTGATCGATCAGGTTGGGGTGCCCTTCCTGAAGTTTCTTGACCGGTTCAACCGGCACACCAGCCTCCGTCAGGGCCCGAGCGGTACCTGAGGTTGCAATCAGGTGGAAGCCGAGCGTCACCAACCGTCGCGCCAGGCCGACCATCGCCTCTTTGGCTGGCACACTGGCGACGCTGAGAAAGATCGTCCCCTGTTCCGGCAGGACCGTACCAGCCGCAAGCTGCCCCTTGGCAAACGCAAGGCTGAAACTGTCGCTGACTCCCATCACTTCGCCGGTACTCCGCATCTCCGGCCCCAGGGCGATATCGACACCCGCAAACTTCACGAACGGAAACACGCTTTCCTTGACACTCACATGCGATGGCACCGGATCGGTGGTCACCCCCTGCGCAGCAAGGCTCTGGCCGGCCATCACCTTGACGGCAATCTTGGCCACCGGCACACCGGTCGCCTTGGCCACAAAGGGAACGGTCCGACTGGCCCGCGGATTGACCTCGATCACGTAGAGCGTCGGCCCGGCCTCTTCGCGTTTGACTGCAAACTGGACATTCATCAGACCAATCACCCCAAGACTTTTGGCCAGTCCAGTTGCAGCCCGTTTGATCTCTGCAACCGTTTCGGGGTCGAGGTGATGCGGCGGAATGCAGCAGGCCGAATCACCGGAGTGAACGCCAGCCTCTTCGATATGCTCCATCACGCCCGCCACGATGACGTCGGTGCCGTCACAGATGCAGTCGACGTCGACCTCAGTGGCATCTTCCAGGAAGCGATCGATCAGCACCGGCTGTCCCTGGGCCACCACAAACGCTTCGGCCACGTACCGCTCAAACTGAGCCTGGTCGTAGCAGATCTCCATCGCCCGGCCGCCCAAGACAAAACTTGGCCGCACCAACGACGGATAGCCGATCCGAGTCACCTCGCGACGGGCCTGCTCAAGCGTCCGGGCGATTCCACTGGCGGGCTGTTTCAGATCAAGTCGCTCAAGCAACTCCCGAAACTTCTCCCGGTCTTCCGCCTCTTCGATCGTATCGACGCTCGTGCCGATGATCGGCAGCCCCGCCGCTGCCAGGGCCCGGGCGAGGTTCAGCGGCGTCTGCCCACCCAGTTGCACAATCACGCCATCGGGCTGGATGCGATCAGCGATATTGAGCACATCTTCACTGGTCAAAGGCTCAAAGAACAGCAGATCACTGGTGTCGTAATCGGTGCTGACTGTCTCGGGATTGGAATTGACCATCACGCTTTCGATGCCCATCTCGCGGAGGGCAAAACTGGCGTGGCAGCAGCAATAGTCAAACTCGATCCCCTGACCAATGCGGTTGGGTCCGCCGCCAAGAATCATCACCCGCTTCTTTCCGGCAGGCTTGGTCGGCGTTTCGTCCTCGTCCTCCCAGGTGGAGTAATAGTACGGAGTTTCGGCTTCGAATTCGGCGGCACAGGTGTCAACCGCCTTGAAGGTGGCGACGATCCCCCGTGCCTTGCGATCTGCCCGCACATCCAGTTCGGCTTCGCCCAGCATCGTCGCCAACTGGCGATCGGCAAACCCGGCTTGTTTGGCCCGCCGCAGCAGGGCGTCATCAACCGCCGCCAGACTGCCGGCGGCCCGCACCGCCTTCTCAATGTCAACAATCTGGGACAACTGATCGAGAAACCAGCGATCGATACCGGTCAGCTCATACAGTTCTTCAAGATCGATGCCAGCAAGCAGCGCATACCGGAGGAACCAGACCCGATCCGGGTCGGGCCGAGCAACCCGACCGCGAATGTCGTCGAGTGACGGCTGCTGGGGGGTCCCCCAGAGATCCTTCCCGTCACAGCCAAAACCAAACGAGCCCACCTCAAGCCCACGCAAGGCCTTCTGAAAGGACTCCTTGAACGTGCGGCCGATCGCCATCGTCTCGCCGACGCTCTTCATCTGTGTCGAGAGTCTGCTGTCAGCCTCCGGGAACTTTTCAAAGGCAAACCGCGGTATCTTGACCACCACGTAGTCGATGGACGGCTCAAAACAGGCCTTCGTCTTCCGGGTGATGTCGTTGGCTAGCTCATGCAGCCGCCAGCCGACTGCAAGTTTGGCGGCAATTTTTGCAATCGGAAACCCAGTCGCCTTGCTGGCCAACGCCGACGAGCGACTGACCCGGGGGTTCATCTCAATGACGATCATCCGGCCGGTTTCGGGGTTCACGGCGAACTGGATGTTCGACCCACCCGTCTCGACACCGATGGCTCGGATGACTGCGAAACTGGCGTCCCGCATCTGCTGATACTGCCGGTCGGTCAGGGTCATCGCCGGTGCGACCGTGATTGAATCACCGGTATGGACGCCACAGGGGTCAAAGTTTTCGATCGCGCAGATGATGACAGCGTTGTCGTCAGCATCCCGCATCACCTCCATCTCGTACTCTTTCCACCCCAGGATCGACTCCTCCACGAGGACTTCGCTGACAGGCGACAGGTCGAGGCCCCGCTGGACTTTCTGATCAAATTCCTCCCGGTTGTAGGCCACACCGGACCCCGAGCCACCAAGGGTGAAACTCGGGCGAATCACCGCCGGCAGGCCGATCTCACTGAGAATCTCCCGAGCCTCAGCCAGGCTTCTGACGAGCCGGCCCCGACAGGTGTCGAGCCCAATCTTCTCCATCGTCGCCTTGAACTGCTCGCGATCTTCCCCACGCTTGATCGCCGCCGCCCGTGCGCCAATCATCTCAACGCCGTATTTCTCAAGCACACCGTGACGTTCCAATTCCATCGCGAGGTTCAGGGCCGTCTGGCCCCCCAGCGTTGGCAGAATGGCATCGGGCTTCTCCTCGGCGATCACCTTTTCAAGCATCTGCCAAGTGAGCGGCTCGATGTACGTCCGGTCAGCGGTCCCCGGATCGGTCATGATCGTGGCCGGGTTGGAGTTGACCAGAACAACTCGATACCCGTCGTCTCGCAATGCCTTACAGGCCTGCGTTCCCGAGTAGTCAAACTCGCAGGCTTGACCGATGACGATCGGCCCGGAACCAATCAGCAAAATGGTGTGGATGTCGTCGCGGCGGGGCATGGACTGAAGCGTGGGCGAAGGGGTGGCAAAAACAAATTTCGCCGAGCCTAGCATCTCTGCCCCCCCTGATTCAATCAGCGACTACAATCTGCGGGCGGAAGGCCCATCAGACCACCTGACGCTTTGGAGATTTTCTGCATGTCGATCGACACCCCAGCCCTCGATGCCATTCGCGAGACCCTACCCGAGGACCTCAAGGACATCCGCCTGAATCTCTCGGCCGTCCTCAGCGGCGAAAACCTCGAACCCACCCGGGCCCTCGGCGTCGCCTTGGCGGCTGCCCGGTTCGTGCGATCCCCACAACTCGTTGAGGCACTCACCGCCGATATCACCGCAGGGCTGGGCGAGGCTGCCGCCGGGGTCTTCGCCGATGCGACTGCGGCGGCTGGCGTCATGGCGATGAATACCGTGTATTACCGGTTCCGGCACATGATCGGAAAGGAAAGCTATGCCGCCCGGCCCGCCCGACTGCGGATGAACCGAATGAATCAGCCAGCAACATCCAAGGCCGACTTCGAACTGATGAGCCTGGGCTGTGCGGCCCTGGCGGGCTGCGAGATGTGCCTGCAGAGCCATGAGGCGAGCTTGCTGAAACTCGACGTCAGCGAAGACGCCTGCCATGATGCCGTCCGGATTGCAGCGGTAATCAACGCAGCGGCTGTTGGGCTGGCCTAACAATCGCAGCCGCACGCTCTCGCTACGCCAACTCACGCAGGTACTCAAGCGTATAGATGCCGCTGTCGTGCCCGTCAGAGAAGACAACCTTGTAGGCATACTGCCCCACCGGCTGCATGCCGCTGATTGTCAGCGGCGCACATTCGGCAGCGTCAAGGACGGCGAGCGGGTTGGCCTCCACCGGCGCGGCCCGCCGCTCTCGACAGGTGGCACAGGGGCAGGCGTCACGGAGCAGGCGAGGCGTGTAGGCCGCCGCTGCACCATCACTCCAGTCAATTTCAATGGCCCCGTCATCGCGACGGCGGATCGCCTCTGGGCGTGGCTGGGACATCACTCTTCTCCTCGATAGCTGTCGCTATCAGTCTGCTTGGGAACCCGCGCTGATGACGCATTTCAGGCAGGGCGGTTGTCTCTCACGCGTCGGCCTTTCCCTTCGAATCGGGGCAGGCTGC
>JBDQOY010000284.1:0-12694 GCA_040260935.1 Pirellulales bacterium | reverse complement strand
ATGCCGTGGGTCATACCCGGCGGCACGGCAGCCTCAACCCTCCCGTCAGCGAACACTGCTTCTGCCTGAAACCACTCCTCGCCAGCACCGGGATTGATCGTATAGAGCAGAAACGCCTGCTGAATGGCTGTCTTGCCAGCACCTGATTCGTGCGTGGCCCAGATTTTTCCATCCAAGCACCCACGCCTAAGAATCGCAGGCACATTCTTCTGTCCAGGGAGCCCACCCTTGCGATACACCGCATTCTTGTAGGGCTGCCCTGCAGTGTGTTGCTGCAGCCAGGCATCGAGTTTCTTCAACAGCCTTACGGCGATATCGCGGTGCTGCTCAATCAGGTTCACAGCCTCACCAAGATCAACCCATTCTCCGTCTGCCTCTGAAAGCTGAAATAATTGCACTGCCGGCGCTGCGTTTTCGTGCGGTGCCGTGTTCTTCAAGAGTTTCCAGGGCCCCTGTCGAATTGTCGAAAACGCACCGTTAAGCACGGGGTAGTGAAAATAGAGCGTGTCACGAACGCTCCCATCGGCATGCCGGGCAACCTTCTCTTCCCCCTGAAGCACAGGCAGCAGATTGCACCCGTCAATTTCAAGGGCTTCCTCAACCGGTGTCCCCGCCATGGCTGCAAAGGTCGGCAGCAGGTCGATTAGGTTGACCGGGGTGGTCCGGTTGACGGCCCCTGCCGTAATGCCAGGCCCAACCACGATGAAGGGAATCCGACAGCCCCCTTCATAGGCCCAGCCTTTGCCCTCCCGCAGAGGTGAATTGTCCGTCACCTTTTCAAATTCGGCCTTCCCGCTGGTACCAGGCCAGTTCCGCAACTCTTGGGCACCCCCATTGTCTGAACTGATCACCACATAGGTGTTATCCAAGACTCTGTGACCAGGGTTCCGTGGATCATCGAGCCGCTCCAGTTCAGCCACCACTTGTCCGATGATCCAGTCAACCGAGTCGACCATGCTGGCGTAGTACGGATTGTGCTGGCCCGGCTTGGCAGGGTCAGCAATCGATCCCTGGTCGGTCGGGAATTCAAGCCCGAGTTTCTCGCAGTAGTAGGCCAGTCGCTTCTTGTCCCGGGTCATCACCGGCCCGTGGACAAGGTTCGGGCAAAGATTCAAGAAAAATGGCTTTATTCCTTCAGTAGCCTGCTTACGCAGCCACTTGGTCGCTAGGTCGAGCATGCTGTCGTACGGCCGCTCATCCCCTAGCAGCGGGAATCGTGGATCGTTGAAGGCATTCTTGAGGCGATTCTTTGGCTGAGCGAAAAGACCCGAGGTGTTGGCCTGCTTGGGATCACTCTGATCCCACAGGCTCAGATCGTTGTAGTGCTTGTGCTCATCAAACGAAAACCCAAACCCCGCCTGAAGCGGCGATGGCACACCACTGGGGCCGGCGAGATGCCATTTGCCGATATGGGCCGTCTCATAGCCTGCCCGTGCGAGCACCTGCGGCACCGTCGGCTTCCCGGGCAGGATTCTGCCGACGTAGTACGGATCAAGCATTTTTGAATCGGCTCGCCGGGGCCGAGGCACCTCACAGCCCATGGTGACGTGATAGACGCCATTGTGGGGCGTGTACTGTCCGGTCATGAATGCCGCTCGCGATGGCGCGCAGGTCATCGCCGGCGAATAGGCCTGCGTGAACCGGATCCCACGGCTCCCGAGTCGATCGAGATTCGGCGTTTCATAAAACGGCTCACCTGCATGGCAGTCTCGGTAGTAGCAGGCCACATCCTGCCAGCCGAGATCATCGACCATGATGTGGACGATGTTGGGCCTGGGAGGCAGCTCAGCCGCCGTCGTCTTTCGTTCTTCCAGCGTTCTCGCCGCAGCCGAATCACCGACTTCTTCGACCAGAGCGTGCAGTTGCGTTAAAAGAAGGTCTCGAACATGCTCACGTTCGGGCTTGTCAGCGAGGTTGTGCATCTCGTTCGGATCGCTCTCAAGATCAAACAACTCCCACTGATAGGGCTCTGGCATGCCTGGATAGTGAATCAGTTTGTGCGTCTCGGTGCGGATGCCGATCATCTCCGGCAATTGCTTGCCGTGTTCATAAAAGTGGTAGTAGACCGCGCCACGAACTTTGCTGGCCCGCTGCTCAAGCAGGTTCGTTAGTGAGTGCCCCTGCATGGCACGCGGCACGGCCACACCGGCGTAGTCGAGAATGGTTGGTGCCAGGTCAAGGTGACTCACCAGTGACTCATTTACAGAGCCGGCCGCAATGACGCCCGGCAGCCGCACAAGCAGCGGCTGATGGAGCGGCGCTTCGTACATCCACTGCTTGTTGTAGAAGCCATGCTCACCCAGCGAGAACCCTTGATCAGAGGTGTAGATCACCAGGGTGTCATCAGCGAGCCCACTTTCGTCGAGGTAGTCGAGCACCCGGGCCACATTGTCATCGACTGACTTCACCAGCCGATAGTAGCTCTTGATGAACTCCTGATAGATACCCCGCGTCAATGTGTCACGCGAAATCCCAGAGGCTTCCCTCTCCAACCGCTTGCGAATCTCTTTAAAGGCAGGGCCCAACAGGAGGCGGTTCGCTCCCATCACGTTCTCAATGGCCTTGGGCGTGCGGCCCTCGTAGTCATCCAGCAGCGTCTCCGGCTCAGGAATGAACACATCCTCCAGGAAGTCTTCGTACTCTGGCGGTGGCATGTATGGCTGGTGTGGTGGCTTCGGATGCAGGCACAGACAGAACGGCTGCTCCATATTCCGCTTCTCCTTGAGCCAGGTGAGCGCCTCGGTGGTGATCACATCGTTGTTGTAGCCCTTGAGTTTTCGCCCACCTTGGCGATAGCTCTGCTGATCCTGGGGCGACCAGGGAATCCAAGGCATTCCCGTCTCAAAGACAATCGGATCCACAGGCATGCCCTGCATCTTCTGAACACAGTAAAAATCAAACCCGGTTGGCTGGGAGAGCAGGTGCCACTTCCCAAACAGGCTCGTTTCATAACCGGCCTCCTGCAGCAATTTGGGAAAGGTCTGCTGCGAGCCGTCGAATGATTGATTAAGCCGCGTCACGCCATTCTTGTGCGAGTACTTTCCGGTCAGCACCACTGCCCGAGAGGGCGTGCAGAATGAATTGGGCGTGACGGCATGCGTAAACCGCATCCCCTCGGCAGCTAAGCGATCGAGCCCGGGGGTTTCAATGTCCGTGTTGCCGTAACAACCCAGGGCTTTCTGGGCATGGTCATCAGAAAGAATCAGGAGAATATTCGGGCGCTTTCTCGCCGGTGTTTCCGCAGCCACTGACTGCCAGCATGGTGCCAGCAGCATCCCGATGACAATCAAAACAACATTGTGGTATTTCATTTCTCTGCCTCACTCACCTTTCAGTCTTCGCTGCCGCGCAAACGCCTGAAAATCGTCGTAGAGCCTCGCCATTACCTGCGGCCGCTCCGTCGCCACATCGCGTTGTTCCGCCAAGTCATTCTGCAAGTCGTAGAGGGCACACTGACCTTGGAGAACCTCGGCTGCATCCTGCCGTCTGTCTGCCGAAACCAATTTCCACCTTCCCGCTCGCAGGGCGTACCATCCGTGCACATACGGCCGTCGATCTTGGACGCGGGCAGGGTCTTCCAGCACCGGCAGAAAACTAACGCTGTCGGTCAGTTGCTGGGCCAATTCAACACCTGGCGTGACGCCCACGATGTCAAGCATGGTGGCGAACACATCAGTGAACGTGATCGTGCTATCAGCCACCGTGCCTGGCATGACCCGGCCGGGCCAGCGAACAAGAAACGGCACCCGATGGCCGCCTTCCCACGCGTCTGACTTTTGACCCCGCAGGCCACCGGCAGCAGCATGGCCAACCTCTTTCATGCACCGCACAGCCTCCGGGCCTGGACCGTTGTCGCTGGTGAAGATGAGCAGGGTGTTGTCCGCAAGCCCCGTTTCCTCAAGGGCCGCCGCAATCTGCCCAACCTCATCATCAAGTTGCATCAACACATCGCCGTAGGCTCCCAGGCCACTCTTGCCTGCAAACGATGCGGCTGGCACCCAGGGCTGATGCGGCAAGGGCGAGGCGTAATAAAGGAAGAGCGGCTTTCCCTCCTTCGCTGCAGAATGATCACGAATGGCTTCAACCGCACGGCGGCAGAGTGTGGGGCTCACTGTCGCCAAGTCGGAACTGGGGGATGCGGCCACACGGACAGTCACCGTCTTTCCCCCCTGCTGCTTGGTGTAGGTAATCTGCGAGGTTGGCTGTTCGACGACACTCCGCCCCTCAAGAAAGCACAGGGGCGACGCCCCAAGGGAGGATGGAATGCCGAACCATGAATGAAACCCACGATCAACCGGGCCGCCGCGTAGGGGGGCTGTCCAGTCCGGCGACTCACGGCTCCCCTTCTGAGCCGCCTCAAACCCAAGGTGCCACTTGCCAACCATTCGCGTGACGAATCCGCTGCGTTGGAGGACCGCCGGCAGCGTGACCTCCTGCTGATGGATAATCGGGCCACCTCGGCTCAACAGCGTGTTCCGCACCCCCGTCTGCGTCGGATTGATCCCAGTCAGCAGGCCGTACCGCGAAGGCGTGCAGGTACTGGCGGCAGCATGGGCATCGGTAAACCGCAGCCCCTCAGTTGCCAACCGATCGATGTTGGGCGTCGCAACCTTTGCTGTTGCATTGAACACACCCACATCGCCATAGCCCATGTCGTCGGCCAGAATCAGAACGATGTTCGGTGGAGCGGCCTGCGCACCACCAGCTGCAACCCCTGCCACAAGCAGCCAAAGCCACCACGACCCCCTACCCACCGGCATGCTACCGTCTCTCATCAGACGACGCCCTCACCGCCGGAACTGCGTGCACGTCAATCTCTCCAAAAAGGGTGTACCCGAAGACCTCAAAGAGAAGAAAGCGATACTCCCCAAGCTGCCCGTCAGCCGAGGTGATCGAAACGGCCTGCTGGGCTGGCCGGTCGAGCCGGTCATGCACCTTGAAGAACCTATCCGTGTTCACCCGTGCAATTCGAATCCAGCCTGGCTGCTCAGGTGCCATCTTCAAATCAGGGGAACCGTTTCCCGCCCATCCAAAAACGGTGTACCGCTGTCTCGCCCGCTCGCGGTGCTCCTCAACCGCTCGATGCTGATGCCATGAATACGAGTTGATGACGGCCACATCCACTTCTCGCCCAAGATCAACAAGCAGCCTCCCCCACGACTGATTCTGAAAAAAAATCGACTCCCGCGGTGAGTCGGCCCGCATCTGCCCTGCCCCATCACCAAGCAAGGCTGGCGATCCACTCTGTTGATTGAGCCGACCACGAACCACCCGAAACATCGCACTGCCCTGGGACTGATCGGCTGCGTCGCTGTTGCTAGGCGGGGGAATCGTCGGGAACGTAAATGCCGCGGTTTCCTCGCCACGCTCTATCCGCGTGATCACACGTTGTGCTCCCGGCTCGACGAATACCGTCTCGCCTGCTCGGACTCGCGACGCCGCTGTAGTCCCACTCCACACGACATCAACTTCTCCATCAGTGACGTTTAACTCACTCAGGCCATCAGCGTTCACGGTGGCAACGAACTCGGTCCCAATATCGACGAACTGTGAATCACGGGTAGCCAATACAAACCCCTTCGAAGCAGGTGTCTCTGCCCGCAGCCGCACCTGACCAAGCAGCAAGGCGGCACTGTTGTCCGAAGCCAGCCGAACAACTGCAGGTCCGGTCACGTGCATTTCGGCCCCGCTTCCAAACACGAGGTCAACCAGCCCCGCAGCCAACTCAAGCCGATCACCCGCCTTCAGCAAGGCACCGGCCAGCAGTCCAGCCTGCGGCTGCATCCAGTGAGCCTTTCGGACCGCCCCGACCCGGGCAACTACGCTCCCATCGCCCTGCGGTGCTGGCATCTGCCACCACCCGGCAAGACTGGCGATAACGGCCAGGCACAACGCGACCGCAGCGAGGGGCGGCAGCAGACTACCACCACTCCACGCAGCCGCTTGCTTCCGCACCAAAGACTCTGCTCGGCTCGCATGCGACACCCCGCCGTCTGCTTCCGCCCCCCCAGCCTCGACCGTAGCCGTCGCAAGATAACCATGCAGTTCGACCCGCCAGAGGTACTCATCCCGTGCAGCAGCATCAGCGGCCAGCAGTTCGTGCAACTGCTGAACTTCCTGATCGCTCCCACACCCATGGCAGGCGGCAGCGACCGCGTCATCAAATTCGGCTGATGGAAACCGCATGCTGGTCATGCCGTTGCCTCCTGCTGCTGTTTCATTTCGATACACGTTAGCAGCGCTTTTCTCATTCTCTGAATTGCCTTGTAGACCGCGTCAACACTTTTTTCGGCCCGCCGAGCAACGTCCTCAATCGCCCGCTGTTCAAAATAAAAGTCACTCAGAATGCTCTGCTGCCGCTGCGGCAGCCGTTTCACGCAGTCATCGAGATGCCGCAAGCGGCCATCGAATTCCGACTGCAAATGACGGCGTCGCTGGGCAAGGGTCTCAGCCAACTCTCCCGATAACAACCGCTTCCACCGCTGCTGCCGGGCCATCCACTGCCGGGCCACGTTCAGGGCAAACCGACACGCCCATGGCGTGAACGGCCGCCCTGGATCATACGCAGAAACCTTCTCCCACAGCACGACAGCCGTCTGCTGGACGATTTCCTCGACGTCGCCAACATTGGGCACCAAGCTACCGACATACCGCCGCACATCCCGCTCGCTGGCCAGGAAGAGCCGTAGAAACTCCTGCTGACTCAGCGTCTGCCGGAAAGGACGGTCGTCGGGTTGTTCAGCATCTAGCATGGGAAGCGGAAAAGCAGCCTTTGCACACGCCACTTACTCAGGCTCAACGACGTCCATCCACGTGGGTTCTGCCAGACACCGCCTCCGTGGACAGAAACAACAGGCTTCCGTCCGTCACAGCGTGACGACCGCGGCTGGCAAATAACTATTTCTTCTTCCCGCCAGGGACCTCATAGTTCAATACCCCGCTGCCCATTGGCAGTTCCTGTTGTACCTCGTATGGAGGAAACGGCGGCTGGAAATCTCCACCGTCCCAGTCGTCTGGGGGCTCAGCAACAATTCGAATGGTGTGAAGCCCACCGAGATGACCTCGTCCACCACGCTCTCGGGTGTCGTATCGCCCGTTGGTAATCGGAGCAGTTCCGCCACCGTACTCTGCCGCTTTGGGATTAAAAAAAATGGTGCCCGCACTCACTGGCTTTCCGGAAAATGTCACACGCCCCGACACTTCGTGCCGTACCGGCCCAGCAGTCTTTTGACCACAGCCGCAAAGTTTTACGACAGCCAGAAGCAGCAGCACGATCGCAACCCGCTGCAATTTCAATAAGAGATCCACCCTTCCCCCCTTATGAACGACGCCCTTCCTTAAATGGAATTAATAACTGCCGACAGGCTGGCCATCCGCGATGGCGATCAGACGCTCAAACGTACTGTCCACACTGCCCCCCACATTGTGCTCGATGTTCTCATTCAGGAAGTGGACGGATCCATCAAGATATACAAACTGTGATCCACCTGGATGATCACTGCTGAAGCCCTGAGGGAAATTCCACCCTGACCCCGTATTGATCTGTTGTATACCCGTCCCTCCGACGTCGAAGAGGAAATCCCTTGAACTTGCGATATCTACTGCTCCCGCCCAGGTGCCACCCGCGCAGTTCCCACCAGGGTTCCCACCTCGTTCACCAATGGCAATCGAGGAACTGGTTCCATCGGCGGTGACAAAGGCGAATCTTGTGGGCCGTTCATAATGAAACGCGCCTGTCGGCTGTGTAGTTGTGAAACTGTATTTAACGTTCCGTCCGCCCGCGTGGTCGTGCGAGGCGACGTAGTTCGACTTTGCAGCGTTATTAACGGCCCTGGAATTCCAACGCGTCCGATTTAGCGATTGCGTCGGAATGGCTTCTAATGCGGCATCAGACGGGCAGACGAAACCAGGGATGGTCGTTGCTATCACTGCTGGTTTCGTATTCGGATCTGTGCCTGCACTCACTCCACCGTCATCGTACAACTGCCCCTCTTCGATGAACGGCAACAGGGCAGCCGCCCACGACCAAGCACGTACCCATCGGGCCTGCGGCGCAGCCGGCAAATTAATGCAAAGCGTTGGCAACTCCTTGTTCACATCGTTGTAGCTGTGAAGGGCGAGGCCAATCTGCTTGAGGTTATTGTTGCAGGAGGTTCGCCGCGCCGCCTCTCGTGCCTGCTGAACTGCCGGCAGGAGCAATCCAACGAGAACGCCAATAATGGCGATGACTACGAGCAACTCAATGAGCGTGAAACCGCTGTGATCCCTGAAGTTGTGACGCATAGCAATATGTCGTGCCTCAGAACGAACGGCCCTGAGCGTGCGACCCTCCCCGGCTGGTGATGAGAAAAAACCTGCATGCCGAACGATTCGACCCTAGCTTGTTTCCAGCGGGGAAAAAATTCTGGACAAAAAACCGCCGCAGCATCTTTCTCGTCGCCTCAACTGCGAGCAATGAGCCCTGCCACCTGCATTTGCGGCCTCGTGGAGCACACTTACGGCATGTTGCCGCCGGTTCCGATCTCCCAGCCCCAGCCCTTGGGCACCAGACCGCCACCGGAGTAGTCCGTACTCGGCTTGAGGGGTGGCAAGGATGCGACGAACGCGTCGTACTGCCCCTCCATCTGCGTCACAACGTCTGGATGACTCTCAGAGACGTCATCACGCTCTTGCGGATCGTTCAGAAGATCGAAAAGCTGCCAGTCCTCCTCTGCCTTGATCAGTCGCCACTGCTTCCACCGCACGGCATAGATATTCCGGCGTGGTGCATCGGTCGGGTCAGCATTGTGCCAGAACAGAAACTCATGCGGACTCCCCTGCTGCCGGCCACAGAGAAAGGGCACGAGGTCTTTCCCATCGCAGTGATCGGGAACGGAACAGCCGGCAGCAACTGCCGCTGTGGCATAGAAATCAATCGTCGCCATCAGGCCCGGAAATGTTTTTCCTGAAGGAATCGTTCCCGGCCAACTGATGATCGCCGGCGTGTGGACCCAGCCGTCCTGTTGGGTGTGCCTGCCCTTTCCGCCACGGTAGGGGGCTGATGAGCCCCCCTCTTCGATGTTCGCCCCGTTGTCACCCGTGAAGAAAATCAGCGTGTCGCCTTCGAGGTGGTGCTGCTTCAGCGATGCCATCAGTTTGCCTACCGCATCATCAACGGCTATGACCGCGCCTTCATAGGCCGTTCCCTCCCCACCAGGAACACGATCCCGGTACCGCTGAGGCGTGTCCTTCACCTTGGCGTGCACAGCAAAGGGCGAGAAATACAAAAAGAACGGTCGAGTTGCATTTCGCTCCACAAACTCGACCATCGCATCGCCGTCGAGGTCTGTCAGATACGCGGTGCTGCCATCCTCACGTTTGCGGATGTACTGCTTCCCGGGAGGATCGCGGGCAACCTCCATAAAGCCCCGCTGGTGAGGCCCCTGCCCCACGGCGCCGATGTCCCATTTGCCAACCTGCCCTGTCACGTAGCCCTTGCCACGCAGCAACTCGGCCAGCGTTGGATGGTCATCGGGAATCGGCAGCCCACGGGACATGCCCGACTTTCCGAACCGCTGGGCATACATCCCCATGATCAGCGAACAGCGACTGGGCGAGCAGGGCGGATTGGTGACGTAGGACATGGTACACCGCATCCCGTGGGCTGCCAGGGCATCGATGTGCGGTGTCGGAATGCGAGTGTTCCCAAAACACCCAATGTCTCCGTACCCAAGATCATCAATCAACAGAATGACGATGTTTGGCCTGCGACCAGCAACCTCGGCCGTGGCAGCCTGGCCAAACAACGCGAGCAGAAACAATGCCCAGACAAATCGCTCCTGGACGCTTTTCTTCTGCTTCAGTGCCCCCATCATGATTTCCACCGTCTTGGCAGGCAGAGCCACACGATTGCGACGAGGCTACCCACGACCAGTCCGGCATAGCCAAGCCGAAATGCCCAGAACTCAGCATCATTTCCCTCAAAGCTCGCCAGAAATCCGAATGCCGTGAAGGGCACAACGGCCGCGAGACATGCCACCAACACCAGCCGTCCCCAAAGCGGCACGGGTTTTCGCTGGGCCAGAAAAAACACCCCGAGCATAAGGCTCAGGCCCAGACCGACGAGTGCTGCCAGAAAGACATACATCATGCCGTCTGCTCCAATTCCTATGCTACGCCTCCAATAAGAACGGAGTTTCCTAGCCGGCTGCCAGCAGTTTTTTCACGGTTGGCTCGATGGCCTTCGCCCAAATTTCATAGCCCTCTTCAGTGAGGTGAAGCCGGTCGGGCATGATCTCTTTTTCGAGCACTCCCTCAGACGTCAGGAACTTTTTTCCGATGTCGAGATAGAAGACATGCTTGCCATCATCCAGTGCCTTGACAATGGCATTGGCTCCAGCGTTCGTCTGCCGCAGCGGATCAGCGCCATCGACACCCCGGGGGAAGATCGCCAGCAGCAGGACTTTCGTGTCCGGCAATTTGGCTCGCAGTTTCTCCACAATTGCAGTAATGCCAGCAGCGATCTGCTGAGAGGTATTGGTTCGAGAATTGTTGGTGCCGATCATCACCACCGCCACCTTGGGTGTAATGCCCTTGATGTTGCCGTTGTCCAACCGCCAGAGGACGTGCTCGGTGCGGTCACCACCGATCCCTGCATTCATCGCTTTCAGCGGTGCAAAGTATTTCTCCCAGACCTTGGCACCCTTCCGCTCCCAGCCCTGCGTGATTGAGTCGCCGAGAAAGATCACATCGACGTCCCCGGCAGCCGCCCGGCCATTGATCACGTCCTGCCGGTCTGTCCATCGCTTTTCCGGTCGAGGAGCCGGCGTGACGGACTCCTTCGCCCCGGCTGGCGGCGGCTCCGGTCGCTTCAGGGCCGCTGGCTTCTTTGCAGCAGCGGGTGCCGCCTGAACCGGAGGCGTGACCATCAGACCGGCAAGAATCAGACCGGCTAGCACAACTTTCCATGACTTCATCGTTTGCTCCCTATTCTTTCAACCTGCACTCCACAACACACATAGGAGCCACCACCTCACTGGCAGTGGCTCACCAGCAGACACTTTTGGCGATATTTTTTGGCTTCGACGCAGACTAAGGTGTACTCCGACTCACAGGTGAACGTCTACCCTCGCTGGCAAGCATCATCCACAAGCAGCCCCTGCAACTCGCCAAATCATGTCGCCTTGCAGTGAGGCCTTACTGAGTCCACTGCTCCCTGTGCCTCTCCGCCTTCGGACTCTGATAAGAAAGCAGCCCAAGAGCTGGATTCTCTACAATCAACTGGGCTGGTTTCCGACCACTTTCCGACCACTGTGAAAATTACGAAGGCATTCCCAAACCTGGACAAACCACATGTTTCTTTCTTCTGCCCGTCTTTGGCAGGTGCGGCTCGTCACTGCGGGTCTAGCCCTCACAGCCAGTGGTTTTGTGGGCCCCAACGCAAGCGGCGGCGACTGGCCGCAACTGCTTGGCCCACAGCGGAACGGCATCGCCGCAGTCGATGAGCGACTGGCAGACCGCTGGCCAGACGCCGGCCCACCCGTCGTCTGGCAGCGACCGGTGGGCAGCGGCTACGCCGGCGTGGCTGTGGCTACGGGCCGGGCGTTTCTGTTTCACCGTCAGGGCGACCGGGAAGTGACAGAGGCTCTCGACGCTACTACCGGCAAGACGCTCTGGCAGGCTGACCACGCCACCCGCTTCCAGCCACAGGTCGGCGGTGGCGACGGCCCGCTCTGCATCCCAACCGTCAGTGGTGACCGACTGATCACCTTCGGTGCCCAGGGCGTGCTCACCTGCCTCGACACGGCAACAGGCCAGGTTCACTGGCAGCGGCAAACCCACCAGGAGTTCGATGCCGCCGAGGGCTACTTCGGCGCCGGCTCCAGTCCGCTAGTGATTGGCGACTGCGTCGTGGTCAATGTCGGCGGCCGCAGCGGGGCTGGCGTCGTTGGCTTCGACCTGGCCACCGGCAAGGTTCGCTGGCAGACCACTAACGAGCCAGCAAGCTATGCTGCTCCAACGGCCATTCGGCTGGCTGGGAGTGACCAGGCACTCATCGTCACCCGCTATCAATGCCTACTGATCGACCCGACAAGCGGTGGTATCGGCTGGCAGTTTCCTTTCGGCATGCGGGGGCCCACCGTCAATGCAGCCACGCCCGTGGCCTGGACTGCCGCCGACAGCAGCAGCCGCCTGCTCGTCACAGCCGCCTACGGCATCGGCTCGATCTGTGCAACCTTTGACGCCGACACCACGACTCCAATCTGGCAGGGCACCGGAAGTCTGGCCAGCCAGTACTGCACCCCCATCCTGCGCGACGGCCACCTCTACTGTATTGACGGCCGTGACGACGTCCCCCCTGCCACCCTGAAGTGTGTCGATGCTGCCACGGGTCAAGTACGGTGGCAGGAGCCAAACTTCGGCTACGGCACTCTGCTGGCTGCTGATGGCAAACTGCTGGCCGTCAAGACCAATGGTGATCTCATGCTGCTGAAGGTTTCACCGGCAGGCTTTGAAACCCTGGCAACTGCCCGGCCCCTGCCCGGCACCCTCCGGGCCCTGCCGGCTCTGGCAGCCGGTCGGCTCTACCTGCGAGACGAAACCACACTTACCTGCCTGGCTGCTGGCCGTTAGCAGATTGCTGCTATCAACAAAGATTCAGTGCGACAACAAGTCGAAGGCGTTAGCTCCGCTTCCGCGACAGCATGAATTCGTT
>JBDQOY010000283.1:0-9588 GCA_040260935.1 Pirellulales bacterium | reverse complement strand
GTGCTCTACCGCACAAATCTGACTCTTGGCGAAGACTTTCATCGCCGGTATCTCGTCGGTGGCTTCCGCTATCTCATGCTTGACGATCAATTGTCCGTCAATGCGACTTCAAGCATCTGGAGCAGCAGCCCGGGCACCTATCCGCTGAATGGGTACTCCACCAGCGATTCCTTCCGCACGCTCTCTCAGTTCTATGGCGGCGAGTTGGGTCTGATTGAAAAGTGGTGGCGTGATCGCTGGTCTCTGCAGCTTCTCGGCAAAGTGGGCCTCGGAGCAAGCACGATCGGCACTGCCATTGCCGGCTCAACCACTACGACGACGACAACGAGCAGCACAGACGAGCCCACCGTCACGAACTCCTACCCAGGCGGTGTCCTGGCTCAGTCAACCAACCCGGGCAATGAACAGTCGTTCTTCGCCGCGGTCGGAGAAATCGGCGTGACTGCGGACTACGCAATCTGGTCGCAGTTTCGCCTTTCCGTTGGCTACTCGCTCATTTACTGGAGCACGGTCGGTCGCGCGGCTGCTCAAATTGACACGCAAGTCAATCCGAAGCAGTTCGGCGGCGGGGCAATATCGACTGGCCCGGTCGCGCCGACCTTCAACCTCTGGACCACCAGCTTCTGGGCGCAGGGTGTCAACGCCGGGCTCGAGTATCAGTTCTGACGAAACCGTGGCGTCAGCCTCTGGGCTGCCCATGAGCCCGCAGTTTGGCGACGACGTCACGGCCAAGAATGCCCCGCAGCTTGTAGGCCAAGGCGGCCCGTCGCTCGAGAAACTCGTTCAGGTCTGCCTGGGAAAAGACCAACAGCCGGCTGGCCTCCGTTGCCACGACATCAGCGGTCGCCTTCTCCCCGCTGAGAAAGCTCATCTCACCGATGAACTGCCCCGGCTGCAGCCTGGCAATCACGCGATCACCAACCCGCACCTCAAGCCCACCCTGCTTGAGCACCATCATGTCGGCCACGACGCTGTCCCGCTCGACAATTATTGAGCCGGTGGGAATATCTCGCCACTGACCAACTTTCATGAGCTTGCGGAATTCACCAGGGGCGAGATCGGCGAACACCGTGTCGTAGAGCTCTTGCTCAGCACTGCCCAGCCGCCGGGGCCGCCGCTCCCGCAACAGAACGCCGATCTGCACCAGATTGACCGTGACAAACACCGCGTTCCAGCCAATCGGCGCCCAGAGAATGTGGTCGCTGCATTGACAGTAAAACGGCACGAGCGACAGCCCGGCGGCAATCGTCAGCACCCGCAGCCAGAGAATGTCCCGCACCAGATACGAACAGAGGTAGAGCACGTTGGCCACATGCACCATGTCGCCCACGCAGGGACACCACATGATCGCGTTCAACAGAGCCGCTGACACCATTCCTGCCGAACCTCCCTCCGGGATTGCTGCCACGCAGACAAATTAACTGCACCGTTTCTTGGTAATGGCTGGCTTTTCATCAGCCTCAGTGACCGGCTGTTCATCACCAGCCACCTCGAATCGCCAGCCGTCAATCACCGTGCCGTCTGTCTTCAGGTGTGACAACAAAAACAGCAAGCGGCGGCGGGCGTCACCCTCTGGGCCCTCAGGGATATCAGACAACCGGTCCCGCAGGTAGTAGGGCGCCCAGGCCTGTGAATAGAGCGTCGCCTTCAGCCGCAGTTTCTTGCAGTCAAAACACTCAGGCAACGTCACCCGGTAACTGACGATGTCACTGCCCGCCCCATCGGCATACTGCGGGTCATCCCCCACGCCGTGCGGATGGGTCGCCGCGACAAAGGCCGACGGCATTGACGGATCAGGCCCAGCCGCCAACCAGCCCCGGGGCAACAGCCGATTGTCTTTCACATCCTGAGCCCGGTGCAGAAAACTGGTGGTGAATCGGCCCTGGGCATCCTGGGTCAACTCTTCATATACCTGAACCTGATCCGGTCTTTCGATCACCCGATGGTGTGGCTGAAAGGCCTGGATCTGCTGGCCGTTCTGACTGACGTCGGCGAAAAACTCCGAGGGCAACACCCGGCCTTCGCTACCAACGAGGACGCCGGCAGCATTGGTCTGCCCCGAGGCCCAGATGATCCGATCGTGGCCGTGGGTGCTGTCAATCAGCAGGAACTCAATCCAAAGCCGGCGAAAGCCGACACCACTGGGCAGACGATGGCCCGTGAGGTTGGTCACTTTGACATCGGCCGCAATCGTCTGGCCCGCTGTCTCGACATTCAGGATCTCAAGCGTTGCCGTATTCTTGCGGGCATTCTGCACATAGTTGTCGATCGCAAAGTGAATGCCCTCCACGCCAGTCTCGTAGTCAGGCATCCGCACCCCAAGCACATCGCCAAACTGCCGAAAGGCCTCTAGCAGAAAGACGTTGAGCCCCTGGAAGGTGTGCCGCCGATAGCCGTCTTTGCGGAAGGCAACCTGGTGCTCTTCCGTCGGCAGCTTGTTATCAACCTCTGGATATTCCTGATCCTGCAGCACCGCGATCTTGGTGGCGATCTGGTCGATGGCTACATCACCATCTGGGCTCTCATAGCCCTTGGGCATGTGGCAGTCCTGACAACTGCGGGACTGAGCTGTTCGGCCAAACTCATCCTGAAAGCTGCTGTTGAGCCATTCCAAATAGGTGGCCTGCTCAATTCGATGCATGAAGCCCTGGAAGTTCGGGTTCTTCTCCGAGGCCAGCAACTGGGCAACCTCATCCCGCGGCGGCTGCTCCGCCCCGACCGGCGGCCTGCCCAGCGGCCAGTCGACCACCGGAAGGTTGATCACATGACAGGTGCCACACATCCGCGATGACTGAATGAACGGATTGTGCTTTGGCACCACCCCCAGCGTCGTTTGC
Source organism: Pirellulales bacterium (assembly GCA_040260935.1). Classification (GTDB taxonomy): domain Bacteria; phylum Planctomycetota; class Planctomycetia; order Pirellulales; family UBA1268; genus UBA1268. The sequence continues at coordinate 6,751 of JBDQOY010000283.1, read as the reverse complement.
ATCGGCTTGGTCACCACATCCTTGAAGGGGCCATAGATCTCGCTGGCCGGGCCCATCTTGAACTGGCCGGTAATCGTATTGGCCAGGAAACCCGGCAGGTCCGCGCCGTCATCCACCATGCCGTGGCAGACCGTGCAACTGATGCCGTCACGGGCCAGGCCACCATAGTGATGATGCGAGTCGTTGTGGTCCTTCAGCTGAAACCAGTCGCGGCGGAAGGTCGCCGAGTCGGCCCAATAAGCGTCTCCCACTCCGCGGTCGAAGTCATGCTGCCGTTTGCCCATCGCCCCATGGCATCGCAGACAGGTGTTGACCACCTGATCACCCGCAGCCGCAGCCTGACTGGCCGGCAGATCCCGGGTGAGTTGAGCCAGTTCGCTTTCCAACTGGGCATGAAAAACCGGATCGCGGCCCGCCAAGCCCATCGGTGACCACCGCCACTCACCATAGGGTGACACGTTCAGCCCGCCCCGTGAGGTCTCCAGAAACATCACCGGGCCAGAGGAGTGCCGGCCGGTGGCACCGCTGTGACACATCAGACATTGATCCGACGTGATGAATCGCTGAGGCCCCCGGCCATCCGGGGCAACATGGTCGTGCGACTCCGGGGGAAACTTCACAACCTCAGGGTAGGTCACATGGCGGGCCGGGGCATAGGTATGCAGAAAGGCAAAGTTGGGCCGGGCCGGGCCCGGTGCCTGCGGGGCAACCAGCGACGGCGGCTCGGGGTCATGCCGAAAGTCATACGGCTGCAGCGCCGGCGGAATCTCCCGCCAGGTGGTATCGGTGTAGAACCGGATCGGCTCACCTGGAAAGCCCGCGATGTTTCGCAGTGACGAGAACGTGCCGCCCTCTTCCGCCACGGAATGGCAGCGAACACAGGCCAGCACCACGCCCGCCTGCGGATAGGCAAACGTCTCGGGCGTGTCCTGTTCCTGACCTGGGTAGACACTCGCCCAGAACCAGCCACTCGGCGACCCGGCTGCGTCCTTGATCATTACATCGCAGCCAGCCGACGTCGGGAGCCGCAGCAGAGTAAGCAGTTCGTCTTCGGTGGCGTCTTCGTACCGGGCCGCCGGTGGCGGAAGCATCTCCTTGATGATCATACCGCCGTCCGGAATCGCACCCTCTCGCGGCTGCTTCTTGGGGGCCAGCCCCGCATCCCGACCCTGGGGCCAGAAGTCTGGGTTGCCTGTCAGCCAGTACATCACCTTCGGTGAATAAAAGCACCGCACCGCCGGATGGGTGCCGTAGTATTTTCCTTTGACATAGGCACCGGTGTCACGCACCCGCTTGTCATGGCTCCAGCCCAGGTCGGTCGCATAGCCGCGGCTGCGGATGAACGGGAAGAGCTGCGCTTCGTAGTCGATGTGACTCATTGAGGTCGGCAGCGGCAGTGGATGCTCCTGCGCCCCAAAACCAGGCGGCGCAGCAGCCACCCGCCCGGCTGCTGCCAGCATGGCCGAACAGAGCAGCAGCATTCGCCAGCCCACGCTGCAAGATGCCATGAAGATGCGAGATGCCATGAGCGTGTCCTTGAGGTGTCCTTCAGCCTGTGAGATGCCGGTCCAGAAAGCCTGCCATCTCAGCAAACACATCCTGCGACTCATCCGCAAACGGATTGATAAAGTAGTGAAAGTGTGCCGCCCCCTCCACCAGATGCAGCTCGGCCGGCACACCCGCCCGCCGAAGTTTTCGGTGAACCAGCACCGTCAGGCTCAGAAACAGGTCACGCGTGCCAGAGAGCAACATCGTTGGCGGGAACCCGCTCAGGTCGCCCCGCAGCGGCGACAGGAACGGATCGCTCAGGTCATGACCATTCGCATAGAGGCGGGCCGCTCGCTGTGGCACCGCCCGGTAGCTCACCAGGATGTTGTCGAGCCATTCATTCGTCCGGAAACTGTCGCCGACTTCCTCCAAGTCAGCCCACGGCGTTTGAATGGCAAGTGCCGCTGGCAGCGGTACCCCCTCCTGCCTGGCCCGCAACGTCGTGGCCAGTGCCAGCCCGCCGCCAGCAGACCCCCCACACAGCCCGGCGCTTCCTGACGGATGGTTTTCCACCACCGCCTTCCAGACCGCAAAGGCATCATCGAGGGCAGCCGGAAAGGGATGGTCTGGTGGCATGCGGTAATCGACTGCAACCACCTTGATGCCACAGCTCGCCGCAATCACGACCGCCTCCAGCAGGCTTGCCCGCCCTGGGTTGAAAACATAGCCACCGCCATGGATGTTCACCAGCAGCCGGCCCTGATGCTGGGGCCGCATCTCGGCAGGCACAACCTCAAAGACTGGCACCCCGGCCACCACACACTCGGTGACGGTGACTCCGAGCCGCTCCCGAATCTGCTCAACCACCCCGGACGTGGTGACCGCCAGATCAGCCACCGCCTGCCGCCATCCGGCGGCATCGGGTGGGTCAAGTTTCCATTCCGAATCGCGATAGGGCATCGCAATCGTCCGGCTCAATGCCTCACTCACCGAACCGGGTACCGGAATGCTCCGACCGGGCACCGTGCGAGGGCCGGGGGACTGGTTGAGCCGCCCCACCGCCTCTTGGAGCGTCGGGTAGTCACTCAAAGGGAGCGCCGCGTGATCCGCAGGTGTCATGAACCGGTCCTCAGAGCATTCGGCGACGTAACACAATGACTGCCGAGGAGGCTATCGCCTGCCGATCATTGCGACAACTCATCCTGCTCCGCCACAGCCTCAGGGTTCCTGAATGCACCAGTTCCCTCGCTTGACGTCTGCCAGAGCCAGCCCGAGAATCTTGGCAGATGTCCCGAGCCTCCCTGGAGCCCTTCCCATGAGTTTCCGCAAATCCCTCGACAACGAAGTCGCCGAAGCCCTCAACGAACAGATCTGCATCGAGGCCTCGGCCGCCTTTCTCTATTTTTCGATGGCCTCCTGGGCAAGCGTCCGCGGACTGACCGGCATGGCGAAATGGTTTCGGGCAGAGGCAGCTGGCGAACTGACCCACATGAACCTGTTTGTCGACTATCTCAACGACCGTGACTGCCAGGCCAAGTTTGCCACGATCGAGGCCCCGACCTGCGAGTGGGACAACCCAATCGAGGCCTTCGATCTGGTCCGGACGCAAGAGCACAAACTGCTCCAGCGGATGAATGACCTGATCGACAAGGCAGACAAGCACAACGATCACCTCACCCACAGTTTCCTGACGCAGTTTGTTCCTCAGCAGATCGCGGACACCGCCGGTGCCGACGACGTCCACGACCGGCTGACTCTCTCCGGCGGCGACGGCCACGGCCTGATTCTGATCGACCAGGAACTCGGCCGCGAAGCCGAATCCCACGGTTAGCCAAACGCCTGACAACGCCGGCATTGAGCCCTCGCTGGCTCCATCCGGAGAGCCTTTGTGGCAAAGGAATGCGTGATGACTGTTCGTGACTTGGTGGTATTGCTCGAAGGCCAGCCCAGCCAGCCGATGCACTGGATGCTGCCCGATGGCTCATTCGTGCCGGCCCACTTCCACATCACTGAGGTTGGGCGGGTGCAGAAGGACTTCATTGACTGTGGCGGCACCCGCCGCAGCCAGACGTCCTGCCTACTGCAGATTTGGGTGGCCGACGACACGGAGCACCGGCTTCCCTCGGCAACACTGGCTGACATCCTCCGGCTGGCCGGTCCGGTGCTGCAGACCGACGACCTGCCGGTCGAAGTTGAGTTCGAACAGAAGACGATCTCGCAGTATCCATTGGCCGGAGCCGAACCGACGCCATCCGGCCTGCTCTTCACGCTCGGCAGCAAACATACCGCCTGCCTCGCCCCTGAAACATGCGGCGTGGACGGCAGCGACTGCTGCGGCCCAGCCGGCCCGCGGCCGGTTTTGTTTGTCTGCATTCACAACAGTGCCCGTAGCCAGATGGCGGAGGCGTTTGTGAATCAGCTCTGCCCAGAGTCGTTCGTCGCCTCAAGCGCTGGGCTGGAACCCGGGCAGCTCAATCCGTTCGTGGTCGAGGCCATGCAAGAGGTGGGAATCGACATCTCGGCAGCCACCACCACGAGTGTTGCCGAGGTGCTGGCTGAGGGCCGCCAGTTTGACCGGGTGATTACGGTCTGTGATGAAGCCAGCGCCGAACGGTGCCCAACCTTTCCCGGACCGGTCGCCCGGGAGCACTGGGGCTTTCCCGATCCATCGGCGGCCACAGGCAGCCACGCAGAAAAACTGGCCCAGGTCCGCCAGATCCGCGACGCGATTCGGCAACGCATCACCGACTGGTGCCGGTTGGCCTGCCTGCGACAAAGTTGAACGGCCCTTTCGTCTCTGCCATGACGAATTTGCCGTGCTACCACCTGAGATTAGCCAACGAGTCGCGGGCCTGTATCCAGCCGACCCACTTGCTCAATGCCGTAGGGGGTCCAGAACCGACCGCTGCCGCGTGTCTCATTGCGAATCATTTGATTGTTCTGCCAGGAGTCCACGGTTGCATACGGACGCGTATGGAACAGGTGAAGACAAATTGCCTGATGGCGAACCTGGCGAAACTGCACTCCAGCATGTTGCAGTCGCTCTCCGAACTCACGATCAAGACCGCCGTAGGCCATCCGTTCATCAAAGCCGTTTACCTGCAACGCATCCGTTCGCCAGACTGATGCGTTGTGGCCATTGAACGTGGCGCGGGTGGAAGTAAAGCCGTCAGCCCACGCCCCCAGACCCGTTGCCGCCAGCGTCACCTTGCGGAGACCAGGCAGTGATTGCAGTCCGTTTTTCCAAAGCCAACTGGGACGCTGATACCGCCCACAGAAGATGTCCTGTTCCGTCAGGCCATGGCTGAGCCCCTGAGGCAGGCGAATGCAGCCACCCGACATGCCGAGCCCAGGCCGTGCCAACCGCACATGAGTTGCCACAAAATCTCGACTCGGAATGCAGTCACCATCCGAAAAAATCAGATAGTCGCCCGTAGCCGCCCGGATGGCTTGATTAAGGATTTGACACTTCCGAAAGCCAGCACGGGGTTGCCAGACATGCACGACCTGTCGCCGCGTCTGACAACGAAACGCCTGGAGAAGCAACGCAACCTCAGGCCCCGATCCATCGTCGGCAATGATCAGCTCAAACTCTTGATGCGATTGAACGCGGTACCCCCAGAGCACCTTGCGGAGCCAAGCGGCAGCACTCGCAGTTGTCAGAATCACCGAAACGCGCATGTTGTGAAGAAATCTGTGATCAGGCTGCCTGGCGGCGATTGAGCGGGCCAGATCGATAGAGCAAGGGATTCTCGCCGTCAATTCGCCAGAGGCGAGCAGATCGCGCGGCCCGTGCTGGATCCGAAATCGGTACAAAACCACCGGCTGGCGTGCAGGTGACCTCCCCGAAATAGACTCGTCCATTGACGTTGTAGAGATCGATCCTCAGGAAGTCGAAGCCCCGAGACAGTCGCTCTGCCACATCGAGCATTTCTGTAAAGTTGGGTGGGGCTCTCAGCCGAGCGACCTCTTCCGGCGTACAGGTGCCATTCGAAACGGACCAATCATGGTGATAGTAGACGGAACGCACGGCGTTCGGGAGAACAACCGCCAATGCATAGTCGAATTCACCTCGGTTGTGATAACAGAAGAAGTCGTAATCAGCAGGTGACTCGCCGTCGACTTCGAGCAACTGTTCAATCACAATCCGCGGACGGATGAGTCGATAATGGTATTGCCCTGATTTCCGCCCGTACCATTTCCTCACGTAGCGATTGAACCGGCGAACGGTCGCAGCCACATCGAGCTGTGATTTGTCACGAACGATCTGATGCCACTTGCAACCATGAGTTGCTTTGAGAATGAACTTCTCGGGAAGATCGGCAAAAATTTCTGGCGTGAGCTGGTCATAAACACCAAGCAGCGGAATCAAATACCGTTCCCCAACCCGCTCTGCGACGTACTTACGGACGGCAAATTTGTCCGCGAGAAACGCGTAGGTCGCATGATTGCCATAGAGTTTTCGGTACTGGACTTTGTCCTCAATTGCCACAGGGTCGTGTTCATTCAGCGGACGGCCGAGTTTTCGCCGGAACCGCCGCCTGAGCCGAAAGCGACGCCAGGCAAACGCAAGGGCGGGCTCACGATGCGGTGTGATTCGATCAAGGCAGCCTGCCGACTGGCGACCGACCATGGCTGATCCTCGAAGCGTCTCCTGCTTTGACATGATCGAAATCTCTCTGTGCTGTGCCAATGCAGCAGTTTGTCGATCTTCTGGGACGCGGCCGAAGAATTCACGCGGGGCACTCCGCCCCACAGTCTTTCGGCTAGGGCGGAGTATCGACCAGCGGCATCCCTTGAATTGACCCAACTCATGTGAGAATCCCGGCCGGACGACGAGCATGATCTTGCCCCATTCCCCAGTTCCGGGCATGTTTCGCAGCCTGTTTGCCTTCCCGCTTCGGTGTGGAACCCCATGACGTTGCCGGCAGGAAAACGACGGTCTAGACTAGGTTTTGTCAGGAGAGAGTCGAAAGACCGCCGAAGGCTGAACGCTCAGGCACAAGGACTGACGCAACCACAATTCTGTTGGAGAGCGACGCCGCACCCCGGCGTCCACCGAAGGGGCAAACCCCAGGCCGACGCCTGCGGGTGAATCTCTCAGGTTCCCGGACAACAGGGTTCCCAGGCTGACTGTAGCTGCGGCTCCAGCCAGCCTGCCCACGCCAGCTGGCGACCCACCGGGCGACAGCTGCCATGACCAAGCCTCGATCTTCGTCGGCTTCGTCAGTTGTGGAGCCCCCCAGGTCCGGTGCGACGGCCC
>JBDQOY010000282.1:0-3418 GCA_040260935.1 Pirellulales bacterium | reverse complement strand
GCCGGCAGTGGTGGGTGCCTTTGACCGGCCGCCGGCGGCGGTGCCGCTGGGGCTCTATCTGCACATTCCGTTCTGCCGGAAGCGGTGTAAGTTCTGCTACTTCCGGGTCTACACCGACGTGGCGGCGGCTACCCGGGCCTCAGCCACGAGTGCCTGTGAGTAGCGTTCGACATCGGCCGCCGCCACGTCGGTGTAGACCCGAAAGTAGCAGAACTTACACCGCTTCCGGCAGAACGGAATGTGCAGATAGAGCCCCAGCGGCACCGCCGCCGGCGGCCGGTCAAAGGCACCCACCACTGCCGGCACGGCCGACTCGGACCAGCGTTCGAAGGGCGGGTAGTTCGCAACGAAATAACTACCCGGCTCGGTCGTTTCGGCCATTAGTTGGTTCTCTCCACAAACGCACGAACCAAACCCGGTTCAGCGGCCGGTGATTCCCCGTGCAGCCAACAGATCGGCGAAATCCCGCACATGGTAGTCGATCGACACGTCATCGAGCACACGACACAGGCTCCGCAACGCAATCCCCATGCCGTCAGGTCCACTCGTCCCGCCGAATTGTCCGCCACCACGGACATGCGGCTCAAGATCAAGAAAGACCCCAGGAATGCCCCGCCGTTTCAACTGGCGACTCAGAGCCGGCAGCATCTCGCGGAGATCCGCCAAAATCTTTCTGTGCCCGCCGGCACCACAGTCGGCGGGCACAAAATTGGCGAGGGTGTCTTCATCGATATGCCGACCCCGACTGGTAGCCGACACCTTGCGATAGTCCTTGATGTGCACCCAGCCGAGGCCCGGCTTCATCGCTTCCCACTGCCGGTAGACCTGCGCCGTTGAAAAGCCTTGAACGATCAGATTGGCTGCATCGAAGACCAGCACCAGCCCAGGGTGATTGACGCGGCGGTGAATCTCCGCGAGCAACTCGCCGGTCTGCCCCACCAGATTGGCTTCAACCTCCAGCCCGAACGTCAGGTCCGAGCGGTGGCAGGCCTCAGCAATTCGTCCGATCTGATCGACCGCCTGCTCCAGGTAGTCTTCTGGACGTTCCCCACGTGGCTGATAGAAGGAGAACCCCCGAATCAGCTTGGTTTCAAAGGCATGGGCACGCTCACAGGCCTTTGCGACATCGCCGGCAAGATACCGTTTGAAGGGAACGTAGCGATTCGCGGTGCCATCCTCGCGGTCAACCAGTTTGACCTTTCCGATTGGCGACGCGATCGAGGCGACATTCAAGCCGTACCGATCCTCCAGATGCCGAACCTTCTGGATCTCGGACTTGGTCAGATCCATGACATTCTTGACGCCCTTGCCAACGTCAATGAACCGCAGGCTGTAGTACTCAAGCCCGAGGGCAGCGAGTGCCGTGAACTGCTCAACAGCGGTCAGTTGAAACGCTGATTCATCAGCGAGGGCCGAAAGAAGCACGCTGCGGGATGAGGCTTTTGGCATGGGAGCCTTTCAAAACAGGAACGGATTGTCCAACGGCCGCCCTCACTCTCAGTGAGCGGCTGGCAGGTGATCGCCGGTGGGGTGCGATACGGTAATGCAGGACGAGATTCCTCCCCGCGGCGTAAAAGTGGCCACCAGTGTCAGCCGCCGGGGTTCAAGCACCGCCACCAGATCGTCGAGAATGGTGTTGCTGACATTTTCGTAAAAGATCCCCGCGTTTCGATACGCCTGCAGATACAATTTCAGGCTCTTCAGTTCGACGCAGCGATCACCGGCGATGTAGCGGAACGTGAGCGTGCCGAAATCGGGGTGGCCCGTCTTCGGACAGACCGAGGTGAACTCGGGACAGACGATCTCGATCAGGTAGTCGCGCCCGGGAAACTGGTTCGGAAAGGTTTCCAGCAGATCTCGGGACGGTGCAGCAGCGAGCGGCGTTGGTGATGTAGTCATGATGGAATTGTGCCATGAAAGAGAACCTTGGGAAAGTCGACGCAGTTGTCCTGCTGTCTGGTGGCCTTGACTCGGCGACTGCTGCCGCCTGGGCACTGGCAGAAGGCTACCGCCTTGCCGCCCTGACACTCGACTACGGCCAGCGGCACCGCGTAGAAGTCGCCGCGGCGAGTGAGATCGCCGCGACCCTCGGCATCACCGACCACATTGTCCTCCCAATCAATCTCGCGGCTTTCGGGGGTAGTGCGCTGGTTGATGACTCCATCGCTGTGCCCAAAGACCGCAGTGATACCGCGATCGCCACCGGCATTCCGGCAACCTACGTGCCAGCCCGAAACACCGTCTTCCTGAGCCTGGCGCTCGCCTTGGCCGAAACCCGTGGGGCGTCACGGCTCGTCCTCGGCGTCAATGCGGTCGACTACAGTGGCTACCCTGACTGCCGCCCAGCCTTCCTTGAGGCTTTTGCACAACTCGCCAACGTCGCCACCAAGGCGGGCGTTGAGGGACACTCCTTCGAGATCATCGCGCCGCTGGTCTCACTGTCAAAAGCCGACATCATTCGAACCGGCCTCACGCTCGGCGTCGACTACGGCCAGACCACCAGTTGCTACGACCCGGCCCCGGATGGTCGGCCCTGCGGCGGCTGCGACTCCTGCCTAATCCGCGCCGCTGGCTTTGCTGCGGCTGGCGCGGCTGACCCCCGCCTGTCTCGCTTTCCTTCAGCACAGGAGACTGCCCACCGTGCAGATCGCTGAGGTCTATGCATCACTCCAGGGCGAGGGCCGCCTGGCTGGCACGCCCAGCGTCTTCGTCCGCACCAGCGGCTGCAATCTCCGCTGTCACTGGTGCGATACCCCGTTCACATCGTGGCAGCCATCTGGCACACAGCGGGATGTCGCCAGCCTACTCGCGGAGGTTATGGCCTTGGGCCTGAACCATGTCGTGGTCACGGGCGGCGAACCACTGCTTGCTGCAGGCATCGGCGACCTTTGCCAACGGCTGCGGGCCACAGGGCAGCATATCACCATCGAAACAGCCGCAACCGTGCTGCCACCCGACGGACCTCCCGCAGCGGACCTGATGTCGCTGAGCCCAAAGCTTCAATCCTCAACGCCAGCAGCAGAACACGGCATGTGGCGACAACGGCATGCCGACCGCCGCCGCCGAGACGATGTCATCCGGACTCTCATGCAGTCGGCCCCGCAGTATCAACTGAAATTCGTAATCGATTCTCCGAACGATCTCGACGAGACCACCGCCTGGCTGGCCGACCTCGGCATCACTCCCGGCAACGCGGCCTGCCGACACGTCCACCTGATGCCACAGGGGACGTCCCCGGAGAGCCTCGCCGCAACCGCAGCCTGGCTGCAGGATGCCTGCGATCGCCTCGGTTTCCGCTTCTGTCACCGTCATCACATCGACTGGTTTGGAAACGTCCGCGGGACTTAGTTTCAAGGAAAACACGAACTTCCTGTTCGTTTTTCCTCGGCGGGCATCCGCCCGCTGGTACTTATTCGCG
>JBDQOY010000281.1:0-5725 GCA_040260935.1 Pirellulales bacterium | reverse complement strand
GAGCCGCTTTCCAGTGCACGAGCCAACGGTCAGGCAGCGGCTCAACGGTAATCGCCCCTTCCGCATCGCCAGCCCACCCCACCGACCGCAGCACCGCACAGAGCCGCGGAATCGTCAGCGAGCTCGACCGCAAGCCGAGCTCATCCGGAACGAGCCGCAGTCGTGCCCCCTGCCGAAAGGCTGAGCACCACAGAAAGTCCGGTGACTCCACGACGACCTCAACTGGCAGCAACGCCTCTTCCGCTGCGGCCACGCTCACCACAAGTGCTCCGACCAGTCCCAGCCACAGGCCCATCGCCTTCATGTCACTACCCTCCGCGTCAACGCTCCCTGCCAGGCAAGCCAGCGAGGCTCCCACCTCGACTCAATCAGCCAGCCTTCACCATCAGAGCACGACCGGTTAGCGTACCACGCGGGCTCCGCCGCCGGCGATCACCTTCTCGACTTCCTTGCGGGTCGCCATCGAGGTATCTCCCGGCGTCGTCGAGGCGAGGGCACCGTGGGCCGCCCCATATTCCACCGCCTGCTGGGGATCATTGAACTCCAGAAACCCAAAGGCCAGACCGCTGGCAAAACTGTCACCACCGCCGACGCGATCGAGAATCTCCAGTTCCGGGTATTTCCGACTGTCGTAGAACTGCCCGTCGTGCCAGAGAATGGCCGACCAGTCATTTTTCGTGGCGGTGATCACACGCCGCAGGGTTGTGGCGGCAACCTTGAAGTTCGGAAAGGCCGCCACTGCCGTTTCAATCATCCGCTTGAAGGCCCCGGTTTCAATTTCACTGATTGCTTCATCGACTCCCTCGACCTCGAAACCGAGGGACGCCGTAAAATCTTCCTCGTTGCCAATCATCACGTCGACGTGCTTGGCAATTTCGCGATTGACCTCCTGGGCCTTCTCAATGCCACCAATACTCTTCCAGAGGCTGGGGCGATAGTTCAGGTCGTACGAGACAATCGTGCCATGCCGCTTGGCCGCCGACACCGCCTCAATCGTGAGCGCCGCCGTTGTCTCGGAGAGGGCCGCAAAAATGCCCCCTGTGTGGAACCACCGCGACCCGGCCTCGCCGAAGATGGCGTCCCAATCGATGTCGCCGGGCTTCAGTTGGCTGGCGGCAGTGTTGCCTCTGTCAGGGTTGCCGACCGCCCCGCGGATGCCGTAGCCCCGCTCGGTGAAATTAAGCCCGTTGCGAACCGTTCGCCCCATGCCGTCATCGGCTCGCCAGACGAGATAGTCGGTGCAGACGCCTCCCTGCATGATGCAGTCTTCAATCAGGTGGCCAATCTCATTGTCAACGAATCCGGAAACGACCGCCGTCCGCTGGCCAAAACACTTTTTTAAGCCTCGGGTCACGTTGTATTCGCCGCCACCCTCCCAGGCCTGGAAGTGCCGGGTGGTGCGGATCCGCCCCTCACCGGGATCAAGCCGCAGCATCACTTCACCAAGGGAGACCGCGTCAAACCGGCAGGCTTCACGCTGTTTCATCGACAGTGCCATAACGTCCTTTCAGAATCGAGAAATTGAATATGCCTCAGGCAGTGGCCAGTGTTGCCACATCGAGTGCCGCGGCATTGCTGCTGGCAGCGATTTCGTTGAGTGCCTCAACCTCGGCGGCTGAGAACAGCAGCCCTCCTGCAGCGTCGCTGCGAGCAGCAGCATTGGCTTCAATCTGTCCGGGGAGCAGGCAGGCGTCGTTGCCATGGCCAAGGATGTCGGCCAACACCGCCTTGATGTTTTCCGCCTGCGACCGACCAGCCGCAAAGCAGCCGGCTGAAATCGCCTCGGGATGAATCACCTGAAAGAAGAAGGTGCACGACTGCTTCTCGTTGGCGACCGCTGCGCGGCTGCGAATCGTAGGCAGTGACCCACCGATCAACGCCCCGACCAACTCGTTGATCAGCGATAGGCCATAGCCCTTATGTCCGCCAAATGGCACCAGCGAGGCGGCGGCATTGGGGTCAGTCGTGGGCTGACCGTCCTTGTCAACGGCTGCCCCAGGTGGCAGGGGCTTGCCCTCCCGCTGAAACTGCTGCACACGGCCCATTGCTATCACCGACGTCGCCCAGTCAATCACGACCGGGAAGCCAACCGCCTCCGTGGTTGGGAAGCCCCACGAGTGTGGATTCGTGCCCAAGGTCGGGACGACCCCGCCGAAGGGCACAACCTCTGCCAGCGACGCGGTGCAATTGGTGTAAGCCAGGTAGCCCCGCTTGGCTGCCTCCATCACATAGCCGCCACCCCAGAGATAGTGGAATGCGTTGTCAACCGAGACGGTGCCGGTCCCGTACGTGTCAGCGAGTTCGATGCAGCGATCGATCGCCTCCCAGGCCACCGCCTGGCCGAGTTTCTTCTGGGCATCCCAGACCTCGGCGGCAGCGAACCGACTCGGCAGTTTTTTGAGCTCCGCCGCGGGCTGACAGCCCCCAACCTTCGAGCCGAACAGATCGTCGAGATGGACCGCCTTGATCGCATTGTGGGTGCGGATGCCATGGCGGGTGGCTGCGGTGGCCAGTTTGGCGGCATGCTCCGCCTCGGCTGGCGTAAAGCCACGGGATGTGTAGGCGGCCGTCACGATTTCCTCGTGCGCCTCGACCGGAACAACATAGAAGGTTTCGGACATTGGGGGCTCTTTCAACGATGAGATTCGACTGAGCGACCAGCAGACCGTCCGCCAGCACCAACCACTGCTGCCTGGCTAGGACGCGACTCGCTGCACCGCCACCTCAGGATTCACCTGGGCGAGCGGCGGCTCGCCGTGCATTGCGCGGATGAGGTTCGTCACTGCCGCCATGGCCTGCCGCTGGACGCTCTCCAGTGTTCGCGAGCCGATATGGGGCGTGACAAGGCAGTTGGGGAGGTTGGTCAGCGGATGATCCGCAGCGGGTGGCTCTGCATCGAGGACGTCCGTGCCGTAGCCCCGCAGCCGTCCATCCGCGAGTGCGGCAGCGATGTCCGCCGTATGCACAATTTCACCGCGGGCACAGTTGAGCACGATGGCATCAGGCTTCAGTGTGGCGATGGTTTCAGCCCGAATAAGGTCTCGGGTTTCCGGTGTCAGGTTGGTGTGCAGCGACAGGTAGTCGACGCGAGGAAACAGGTCATCAAGGCTTTCCACCCGTTCCACCCCATAGTCACTGGCAAAGGCCTCGTCCCAGTAGAGGTCGTAGCCGAGCGGCTTCATGCCGAAGGCGACCGCCCGCTTGGCTACTTCTTTGCCGATCCGCCCCATCCCGACGATGCCGATGGTTTTGCCGAGTAATTCCCGGCCGGTCTGCCGTTTCCAGCCACCGGATCGCGTGGAGTCGGCATGCAGCAGCAGGTGTTTTTCCAACGCCAGCAGCAACAGAAAGGTGTGTTCGGCCACCGTCGTATGATTGACCCCCGGGGTGAACAGCAGCGGCAAGCCCATCTCCGTACAGGCAGCGACGTCAATCTTGTCGACGCCGATCCCGTACTTGCTGAGCACCTGCAACCGGGGCCGAGCCTTTTCCAGCACGGCCCGCGTGATCGCATCGTCCCCGCAGATGTAGCCATCAACCTCGCCGACCACCGCCAGCGTGTCAGCCTCCGAGAGTGGCCCCCGAGCGGTGACAACCTCCCAACTGGTGTCAGCCAGAGCCTGATGATGCTCGCCGGGTGTGTCCTGAAACGACGTGGTGGTGACGAGGATGCGGGTCATGCTTGCCCATTTGTTGCAAGGTTCGACCTCAGGCTCAGGCCGAGGTGTAACCGTGTAGTTTATGTGTCTTTTGAATTCCGTTAAGGGCCCCGCCCGAACCACGCCTCAGAGCCCCGTGACGCCCTCGCGAAACGAATCGGCTTGAAGCGTCGCCGTCTGTCCGTCCCAGCAATAGAGTCGGCAGGAATGGTGGGCGACGGGGCCGGGAGCTGCCAGGCCGTGCCGAAACAGCCAGTGCCGGCTCCCCGCAGCGAGTGGAAAGGCGGCGAACTCAGCCGCTCTGGCTGCCGGAACGCGAATCTTGATCCACGCCCAGTAGTTCCAGTGCACCGCACAATCTGGGTCGGGCTGCTGCTTACACCAGAACCGGTACTCCGTCTCAGTCACTGCACAGCAGCTCGACAGAGCAGCGGCCAACGCTGGCTCAGCGGCAAGGCCGGCAACTGCCCCCAGCCCAGCCACCGACGTGGTGATGGCAATCGCGGGACTCGATACATTCGGCAGCCGCCCTTCTGCGATCAGCTGCGGAAGCGTCGTCAGCCAGTGGCGGAGATGCTTGGCAATGAGTTGCTCTTCGGCCGCGGATTCGGCAGCCGTGGGGGGCGGCCGCAGCGGCGACGGCTGCTTTTCCGGCGGCCGCTGCCCCCGCTGCTCAGCGGCAAAAGCCCGCAGGCCCGCCAGCCAGTCGGCGGCGGCAGCAGACAGCGGGGGCAGAGCACTGGGCAACTGGGTCATCGGGCATCTCGCTTGAGACCGGACCGAATGGGCGACGCCGTGAGGGGGTCATCAGGCCAGGCATGCTTCGGGTAGCGACGCTTCAGTTCCTTCTTCACCTCGGGGTAGGTCGCGCTCCAGAAACTTGCCAGATCGCTCGTCAGCTGCTGCGGTCGCCGGTTGGGCCCGAGCAACTCAATCAGCAGCGACACCCGACCGCCGACAATCCGCGGCGTCTCGACCGTCCCGAAGAGCTCCTGAATGCGGATGCTCACCCGTGGCTGGTCGCCGCTTTGGTAGTCAATCGGGTGCTGACTCCCGGTGGCCAGGCTCAGAGCTTCCGGAGCCAACCGGTCAATCGCCGCCACTGTCTCATACCCAAGCAGCGTCGTCAGCCAACCGTACCAGTCCGCCTGCTGGACCTGGGCCAATGTGGTTAGCCCGTGGCAGAGGTCAGACAGCCGGGCACACAGGCTCACTTCATCGAGCGGTGGGAGTGTGGCCGGCAGACCGCTGCCGCCAGCCTGCGGGTCGGTATCCAGCCTGCTGAGAAACCGAGCCCGCGCAAGCAGACCGCCAGCGCGAGAGTCAACTGCTGGCCAGACCGCGGCCGGCTGCTTGGCGGCTTCTTCAGCAAGCAGCCGGGCGGCAGCTACCGGATCAGTGATCGCAAGCGGTGTCTCGTCGAGCGTGAGATCAAGCCAACACTGCTGCCGCCGAGCCTCAACCTGTTTCCGGGCGGCATTGAAAACCACTTCGTCTGTCGTCTGCACCCGCCCAGCGGCGAGTGCCGGATCGGCCAGCCAGTCACGTTCGACCGCCGACGCCAGCCGCACCTTCACCTCGCTTGAGCCATCGTCGATATCAATCGCCAAGAACCAGGGCTCGTGCCGAACCCGGCTACTGCGATCGAGCCGAACGCCCCGCCCGCCGACCATCCTGCCCCGGTCGGTCGAGCCGGCCCGAAGGCGGCAGAGGCGATCAGGATAGGCGACCAGCAAGGCCAGGCGGAAAGCCGCCTCCACATCAACGGCTCGTTCGCCTGCACAATCAACAGCCAGGCGATAAAGCTGCTCGGCCGTCCGCAGGATACCCCGGGCCGCCCCCGGATGAAGTGGTGGCAGCCCCGGCACTCCTGTCTCGTTACCTGTTGCATGAAAGTGCTGCAGCGCGAGCACGCGGTCGAACAGATCGCACCGGGTGCGTACCTGCTGCTGGCGGCCGCGGGCCGGGGCGTGCTGCGGGAGGGTGCCGTGGCGGCGGCGATCCTCTCTGATCGAGACCCCTTCCGGGCCGGCCCGCACCAGGGCCGTGGGCCCCGCGATCAGCAG
>JBDQOY010000280.1:0-2672 GCA_040260935.1 Pirellulales bacterium | reverse complement strand
GATCGCTACCGTTCCTCAAACTGGTCTCCACCCGGCTTGCAGCGGGTCGGAGGTCGGGCCGTGACGAATTGCTCGGTCATTCGCATTGTGCGGGTGAGGCGGTTCCCCGGGTGAAAGACAACGTGATACGAGCCCGCAGAGCGATAACACCATAAACGGATCGACCACCCTCAACATCACGATCGCGGTTCCGCGACAGGGTGGTGACACCAAGCAATGAAAGCGTTACTGGAGGATGCTGGCATGAGCGGATCAGGGAAGAGTCTTACAACACGGCTGCCAAACCGCACCGCAGGTCCGTTCCAACGGCGGCAAACATGGCTCGCCTGGGCCCTGCTTTCCTGCCTCGCCACCCCGCTGCTCCGGGCTGACGACTCGGCTGCCATCGCTCCCGGCCTGATGCCCAACGGCGGAACGGCTCAGGGCAACGCCAATGCCGCCGAGGCTGTTGCCAACACCGCCCCCGGCCAGCACCCACTGGAACCCGCCCTCGCATTGGCAGGCAAGGGGCTGGCCAGCATCCAAGCAAACATTCGCGACTACTCGTGCACCGTCGTCAAACGTGAACGCATCGGTGGAGAACTGAGGCCCCATGAGTACATGTTCGCAAAGGTTCGCCATGAACCGTTCAGCGTCTACCTCTACTTCCTCGCCCCTGATGACGTGAAGGGCCAAGAGGTGATCTATGTAAACGGCCGCAACGAGGGCAACATGCTTGCCCATGCTGGCAGTGGCGTACGGGCCATGGTCGGCACCGTCGCTCTTGACCCACAGAGCATGCTGGCCATGCAGGGGAACCGCTATCCGATCACCGAACTAGGTGTGGAAAATCTCGCCAAGCGACTCGTTGAAGTGGCCGAACACGACAAACAGTTTGGTGAATGTGACGTCAACTTCCTGCCCCAGGCGAAGGTCAATGGCCGACTCTGCACCTGCGTGCAGGTGGCCCACCCCGTGCCCCGCCGGAACTTCCGCTTCCATCTGGCGCGGGTCTACATCGATGACGAACTTCTCATTCCGATTCGGTACGAAGCCTACGACTGGCCGACAGAACAGGGTGGCCAGCCCTCGCTCATGGAGGAGTACACCTACATGAACGTGAAGATCAACAATGGCTTCGGCGATGCTGACTTTGATCCGGCCAACACCGCCTACAAGTTCAACGTCACCAAGAAGTAGCAGCCGGCAGAAGGCGCAGCCGGTCCGCCCCTGCCCCTCAGCGGGTGGGATGGTGTGTGATGGTGCTCGACGTTGGACTGCCGGCTGCGGTTCGGGTTACTGACGAGCCACGGACCGAGACCGCCGGCCGTTCGCTGACCGTCTCAAGGTCGTGAACCGCACGTGCTGGTTGATTTCGCATCTGAGCGAGCAGCCAGCGGCGTCCCAGCACCCAGCCCGCGACGAGCACGAGTCCGCCACCGGGCCAGACCGGCACCCGTGTACCGAGCCAGGTGATCCCCACCACTGCCGCCAGCACCGGCCACCAGCGCGCCGCAGCAGCCAGACACCGGGCCGGCCGCCGGGTGAGCAGCCACCAACCGGCCGCACCGATCAGCAGCAACACAAGGGTGGCACCAACGCTCGCCAGCCCTGCTGGTGGGGAACTGGCAAACCGGACGGTCAGGATCTGGTCGACCTCCGTTCTTGCTAGGATAACCCGCTGCCAGCGAGCGTTACCACGCGGGCCAAACTGCAGCCGCGACTGTTCAGGCAGCGTCATCACGGCCTCGGCCCATCCGGCCCAGGCCTCCAGGGGTGACTGTTCAAGCTGGACAGCCCGGTGTTCACGAAACCGACGCAACCGGGCGAGCGTCTCGCTGGAGGCATCGGGGACCAACTGGGCAATCGCTTGTGCAAGCGCCGCCTCCGCTTCGGCGCGTAACGCCGTTGCCTCAGCGGCAGACAGAGTTTGGCCGGCCCCACCCACTAGCAGCCGCTGCTCGCTGGAGAAGTCAATCGAGACCAGGCGGCGAGCCACCGGCAGATCGAGCACCTCAGGCAGCCCAAAGGCAACCGGCTCACCCCGCAGCACCTCCTCACCGAGTTCCCCCACAAAGACCACCAACAACTCATGTGGCCAGGGGCCAGACCGCAGCGGAATGGTCCAGACATCAGCAGGGCCGTCGCGGTCCGGCACCACTGGCTGCACCTGTCGTCCATCAAGCAGCATCTCGAACAACCGAAACCCAGCCGGGAGCCGCAGCCGGAGTTCCGCTGCCATGGTGATCAGGTCGTACCGCCCCACCCCCGAGATTCGCCCGCGTTCGTCTATCACCACCTCCAGATCGACCAGTTCGGCCCCGGTCTGCGCTAAACGCGGCGGTGCAGCAGCGGGGCGGGCGGGCGACTGCTCAACAAGCGGCACCGCCTGCTCCACTGGCCTGAATCGATATCGCTGGAGGATCACGCCCGCCGGGAGTTCAAGCCGCCAGCCGTCACCGGCAAGGGGCTCTCGCCGCAGTGGGTACCGGGCTTCGGTGGGGAGATCACTCGAACCGTCTCCGCGGGCCGCCGCCTGAGAAGCGGCCAGGAGTTCCGGCTGGCCGCGGCCCCGAGAATCTTCCCACAAAATGGTCAGGGGGAGGGGGGCTGCGGTTGTCGACTGGATCAGAGGCAACCGACCGGTATCCGGAAGAGGCTGGTTCCGTCGCGCCTCAACCCGCAGAAGATAG
>JBDQOY010000279.1:0-4878 GCA_040260935.1 Pirellulales bacterium | reverse complement strand
GTTCAAGGCAGTGGCGGTGGGCCTCTGAATCAGGGACATGATGAGCCAGTCACCGACGTAATCCCAGCGGCAGTGGCGGCGATCAGCATGTCGAGTTCAGCAACGCTGATCGACAGCGGCGGCATGATCACCACCGTGTCGCCCAGTTGTCGTAGCAGCGCCCCGTGGCTGCGGGCAGCGAGGCAGGCTCGGGCACCCATCCGATCTTTCCAGGGGTAGGGTTCTGCCGTCTCTTTGGTGGTCACTAGGTCTATCCCTGCCATCAGGCCACATTGACGGATGCCGCCGACGTGCGGCAGGTCGGCCAGTTGCTGAAGTTGCCTCTGCAGATGGTGGATGATCGCTGGCAGACGCTCAAGGAGACCCTCGTCTTGAAAGATGCGGAGGGACTCCAAGGCGACGGCTGCGGCGAGCGGATTCCCACCAAAGGTGTGGCCGTGATAAAAGGCCCGGCCGTCAGCGTGGCTGCCCAGGAAAGCCTGCCAGATGGTGTCAGTGGTGAGGGTGGCTGCCATCGGCAGGTAGCCGGCGGTGAGTCCCTTGCCGAGGCAGAGGATGTCGGGGCTGACGTCTTCATGTTCGCAGGCGAACATCGTGCCAGTGCGTCCGAAGCCGACCGCGATCTCATCAAGGATTAGCAGGATGCCGTAGCGACTGGTCAGGTCGCGGACGGCCCGGAGAAACCCGGGGGGATGCACAAGGATGCCCCCCGCAGCCTGCACCAGCGGCTCCATAATCACGGCGGCAATAGAGTCGCCCTTTGTCGCAAAGAGCTGCTCCAGCTGGGTAAGCGTTTCGCTGGCGGTGGCCGCCTGCCCGCTGGGGTCGGTTCGTGGCCCGCCATCTCCTGATGGGGTTGGTCCGGCAGGCAGGCCGGGGGTTGGAACCCGGATGGCATTGAACGTGAGTGGGCCGAACATCGCAGTGAAGCGGTCGACACCGCCAACACCGATCGCGCCAAGTGTATCGCCGTGATAGGCTTCGCCGAGTGCGACAAAGGTGGTGCGGTTCGGAGTGCCCGCTGCCCTGCCACCGCTGGCTTGCAGGTGGTACTGGAAGGCGATCTTGAGCGCTGCCTCAACAGCAGAGGAGCCGTCACCGGAAAAGAACACCTTCTCGAGGCCCGCTGGGCTGATCTCGACGAGCCGTCGGGCCAGTTCGATGGTGGTCGGGTTGGAGAGCCCAAGGTTGGTGGTGTGGGCCACCTTGCCAAGTTGCCTGGTGACGGCAACGTCAAGCCGCGGGTGCCGGTGGCCGTGCACGTTGCACCACATGCTTGCCGAACCGTCGATGTACCGCTTGCCAGCCGTGTCGAACAGGAAGACTCCCTCGCCCCGCTCAATCACGAGCGGTTCGTACTCTGCCATCTGGGTGAACGCGTGCCAGACATGGTCGCGGTCCCAGGCGTAGAGGCGTGCAAGGTCGGCGTGCTGAGGGACTTCAAGGGCAGGCATGGCAGATCGATTCACGCAGGGCAGGCCTGATCGTAAGCGAGGTATTCAAAGCGGGAAACGGCTGCCGCGAGCGGTCGACGGAGCAGCGATCTGGGTTCGGGGGAGGGTTTGGCCTATTCTATGAGAAGAAGGCGTGTCGGGAATAAGGCACTTTGGGCCGAAGGCATTGGTTGATGCTGCCCGTACCCTGCACCTGCCGCGGCTGGTTCCACATCACAGAAGACCTGCACCTGTGCCTGCTGTCATGAACACAAAAGTGAGTCGGGGAATTCCCTTCGGAATGCGTCAACGCCAATGGGGGGCTGTGTTGCTGCTGGGCCAGTTGCTCGTCCTGACAGGCTGTCGTCCCGAAGCCGCTGTTCGGCCTGGTGATATTCGCCGCTATACCGCCCCGCGCGAGCGGGTGCTCACGCCTGATGCGGTGGCCGCCCAGCCGGTCAGGCAGTCGCCGGCCAGCCCGCAACTCAGCTATACGCTGCCCGCGGGCTGGACGGAGAAGGCCGGTGCCTCAGGCATGCGGCTTGCGACGGTCGTGATTGGAGAGGGGGACGAGGGGTACGAGGTGACGGTCATCCCCGCAGCGGGCACGCTGCGGAGCAACGTCGAACGCTGGCAGAGACAGCTCGACACTGAGGCAACCCCTGAGCAAATCACCACGGCGGTGGACCGTGCGCTCGGCAAGGCTGGCAGCGTCGATGTCAACGGCCGTCAGGCCACGGTGGTCCTGTTGATGCCCGTTGCTGCAGGCGCGACGGTTGCAGGCGAGACGGCAGGCGAGACGGCAGGCGAGGCGATTCTTGGGGGCATGCTGCCGCTTGACGAGGGGAAAGCGGTCTTTGTCAAGTTGCGCGGCCCCGCCGAGCTCGCGCGACGCGAGCAGGGGAAATTCACGGACTTTGTCGGGTCGCTGCGGCTGCCCGAGAGCCAGCGGCCGCAGTGAACCGCCACCACGACAGGTACCAACGAGAAACCAATGGCGACAGGTAGTCTTCCCATGCAGCCGGATCATTCTGTGAACCAGCCCAGCCCGTCAGGAAGTGTTGCCAGGATGGCCTGGAGCATCCTGCGGCCTCTGGGCTCGCTCAAGATCACGGTCGTGATGTTCCTAGCGGCAACCTTCCTGCTGTTTGTTGGCACATTGGCGCAGGATGAAAAAAATCTGCCGGAAGTGAAGGCGGAATACTTCAACAGTTGGCTTGCGAAGGTCCCTTTTTCAGACTTCTTTCCGGTGACGATTTTCGGAGAGTCGAGTCTGACCGGTTGGTTTCCCTTTCCCGGTGGCGCGACGATTGGGCTCGTCCTGCTCGTCAACCTTGTGGCTGCCAAGGTGACCCGGTTCCATATTGCGGCCAAGGGCTCGCGGTTGGCTTGGGGTACGGTCGTGGCATCGTGTGGCGGGCTTCTTGCCCTGCTGGTGATTTTCACGGGACATCAGACCGATGGCCTGCAGGGAAAGCCACCGCTTGCCTATGAGACCGTCTGGCGGTTGCTGCAAGGTGGTGCTGTGGTGGCGGCGGTTGCATTGGCAGGAGCGGCCTGGAAGGGGCGGCGTCGGCTGGTGCAGGTCTCGCTGGCGGCCGCTGCAGCGGCCTGTGGGCTGGCGGCGGTGGGCATGCTCTTTGGCGGCGAGTCATGGCGAATGAATGACCCGGGGCTCCGCATCATGTGGCAATTGATGCAATCAAGCCTTGCGTCGCTGGTACTGCTGGTCGGGCTGGTGATGGTCTTTGGGGCACGCGGCGGCAACGTGTTGATCCACATTGCCGTTGGGCTGCTGATGTTCGGGCAGTTTGCCTTCGGCGATCGGCAGATTGAGGAGCGGATGAACCTGGTCGAGGGGCAGACGTCAACCATGGCCTGCCGGACCGACGAGGTGGAGTTGGCTGTTGTTGAGGCTGACGAGGCAGGTGACACAGAGGCAGTGACGGCGATCTCTGGACGACTGCTCGCAGCGCGAGCCGGCGGTAGCCCAATTGATGTGGTGGGTCTGCCCTTCACCGTAGAGGTGCTCGACTATTTTCCCAATTCACTGGTGACGCGGGTTGGTCCGGTTGCAGAGAACCCGGCTACCACCGGTTCTGGCACCGGCTGGATTGCCATGCGTCGGCCGCCGGAGGGTGGCGCCTCATCTCGCAGCAACATCACCTCTGCCTACGTCCGGCTCATGAGTCGGGTGGAGGGCAAGGATCTTGGGACGTACCTGGTCAGTCAGTTTCTCAATGACCGCAGCCAGCTCTTCATGGGGGGTGAGGGGGACGTCTGCGATCAGATCGAGGTTGATGGTGAACCCTGGCGGCTGCAGTTGCGGTTTCGGCGGGAATACAAGCCGTACAGCGTGACACTCGATGACGTCCGTCGGATTGACTATTCGGCGAGTGAGACGCCGCGGGACTACTCGTCGTTTGTCACGTTCACGGACCCAGCCACTGGCGCAGAGCAGCCTGGTCGCATCTGGATGAATAATCCGGTGCGGTACCGGGGCGAAACCTTTTATCAGAGCCAGTACTCGCAGGTGCAGCTACCCGATGGTCAGGTGAGTGAGATGACTGGGCTGCAGGTGGTCGAGAATGCCGGCTGGCTGATTCCCTACGTTGCCTGCGTGCTCGCCTTCTGGGGCATGCTTGCGCATTTTGGTGGAACGTTCGTCCGCTTTGCCGACCGGCATGAACGGGAGCAGGAGCGGGCTCCGGGTGTTGCTCAACGCAATGAGGCGACGGGCGTGGGGAAGCGGGGTGGCGGGTCGGCCGGACGATCATGGCCGGGCTGGGTGGCTCCGGTTGTTGCCATCCTCTCTGTTGGGCTCATCGTGCTCGCGGCTGCCCGCAGTCCTCGGCGGGAGCCCAGCACGGCGGACTGGCAGGCTGCCGGTACGCTCCCGGTGATGCACGAGGGGCGCATCAAGCCGCTCGACACCGTTGCGCGGAATACGCTTCAGTTGATGAGCAATCGCACGACGGTGACGATGCCAGAAGGGGCCACCGGTCCACAGGGCCGGCTTTCAGCGACGCAATGGCTTTTGGGAGTGATGGCCGACAGCTCCTGGGTGAGTGACGCCCCGGTCTTCCGGATTGATGCCCTCGAGGTACTCGACCTCTTCGACCTGACGCGACGGTCGGGGCACCGCTATTCCCTGAATGAGCTCGAAGCCAGTCGGGGCAAACTTGAACAGCAGGTCGCCGCAGCTCGCGAAACGCCGCCAGAACAGCGGACATTTTACCAGAAGAAGTGTGCTGAGTTGCGGCAGAAGCTCTTGGTGTACGAAGTCCTCAGTGCAGCCTACTCGGCACCGAACCCACCCCAGCTGAGCGGTGCGGACGAGGCGGCCCGGCGACTACAGGCCTTTCGCGCCCAGACCGTGTACTTGCGAAATATGATGGAATTCAACCAGTTCCAGGATGAACTTTCCGAAATCACGGACCAGGCC
>JBDQOY010000278.1:0-3747 GCA_040260935.1 Pirellulales bacterium | reverse complement strand
GCACCTCGACACCGCCGCCGAGGTTCATCCCAACAGCTGTTTCGACGCCCTGACTGCCGAGCCACTGGGCAATTTCGAAGGCACAGTAGACCGTGGCGCCTGTCCGCTTGGCGATCGGCACCACATCGGCGACATGATCAAAATGGCCGTGCGTCAGCAGAATGGCATCACATCTGACATCGGCAGCCTTCAGGGCTGCGGTTGGACACTCGTCAAAAAACGGGTCGATCAGCAGAACTCCACTGCCGGTATCAATGAGAAACGTCGCGTGCCCGCTCCAGGTGACAGTAACAGCCATCAATTCCTCCAGTCGCTCGGTTGCATCAAAAGAGAGAACCTTTGTGGCATCAGCCTTCGGGCCGCAGCCGCTTCATCATCAGTTTTTTGTAGGCTTCAACCCCCGGCTGGCCGTAGGGGTTGGTACCGACCAGCCGCCCCTCGACGACGGTAGCCAGCATCAACATCTGGAGGAGTTGGCCAACGGTGTGCTCGTCGATCCGGGGCAGGCTGATCGTCGCGGTGGGCCGACCGACCGACGCGTACGCCTCGTTGGTGCCGTCTGTGGCGGCTTCGAGCATGGTCGGCCAGCCGGTGCCGATCAGGTCATCCAGTTGATCTTCATTGCCCGCGGAGCCAGCAAGGCCGGGCAGTGTCAGGGGATCCCGTCGGGGTTCCCCAACGCACAGATTGGTGATGAGCTTGTCGCGACGCCCTTCCTGATGCTGCTGGCCACGTGAGTGGAGATCCCGCGTGGTCACCGCCGTCAGGGGTGTTGCCCCCTTCTCGTCTTTGCCGAGGCTTTCCGACAGGAGCTGGTCATACCAGAGACCGACTGCCTCCAGCCGATTGCTCCAACTAGAGAGCACTCGAATGGTCGCCCCCATCCGCTGCTCGGCCAGATGACAGACCGCCACATACTGCAGTACCGGGTTCTCGCCCACAGGAGCCTCCCGAAACCGCCGGGTCATGGCCGCTGCCCCCTCGAGCAGCCGGACCACGTCGATGCCAACAACAGACGCCGGCAGCAGACCGACTGCGGTGAAGACCGAGAAGCGGCCCCCGACTCCGTCGGGGATTCCAAACACATCGGGACAGCCAAGCGTCGTTGCCAAACTCGCCAACTTGCCGCTCGCACCGGTGATCGGCACGACCCGCTCAGCCAGCCGGTCGGCATCCTGCCCGACTGCCTCAGCCAACGTCTGCAGCAACAGCCGCGTCGCCACCGCCGTCTCAAGCGTGCCGCCACTCTTGCTGACCACCAGCATGGCCCACTGGGACAACAGATCGTCGGTATCGGTGCGGCCCGCTGCCGGCGTGAGCAGGTCGAGCAGCCCTTGGGCCGAATCGTTGTCGATGTTGTAGCCCTCGAACGAGAGCCGCGGCCGGCCGCCCCGTTCGCCGCGGGGCAGTTCATTGTGAAAGGGATGGCAGCACGACTCGAACAAGGCGCGGGTGCCCATGTACGAGCCACCGATGCCAAGAACCACGACCCGGTCAACCGTCTCGCGAAGCCGTTTGGCTGCCCCCAAGATGGCGAACAGTTCGCTCTCCGGCCGCGTGGTGCCGTAGTGGGCCAGCAGCCGCTCGGGCAGATCGATAAAGGCCGGATCGAGCGGGTCCGCCCCAGAGTTTCCACTCCGCCAGCGCTCGAGATCGGCCAGGCTCTCCCGCCGGGCAGCCTCCAGCGGCTCAACCAGGCCATCGAGATCAGCCTGGGTCATCCCGCCGGTGGCCAGCACGGCGGCGGCATCGTAGGAAATCGGATCTTCCGGGGGCTTCGGGCGAACAACGCTCATCAGGGCAGGCACTCTCTTTTGCGGAAACAGGTGCGACGGCCACACGGCCACAGCGGTAGGATCGTTGGCGGGCCTCGACGGCGACTCCACGATTCTGTCCTGGGTCAAACCATACCGGAGACAACAATGGCCGAGCAACTCTTTCAGGTGACCAACACGGTTGCCCTCATCGCCTGGCTGCCGCTGCTACTGCTCCCGGGCAACCGGTTCGTCACCGACGTACTCTGCCGACAACTCGTTCCCGCTGGTCTGGCACTGATTTATGTAGCCGTGATCAGCTGGAAGCTTGTGGCTGGTGATTCTCCCCCGGGCGACCCCACCACCATCGCCGGGCTCCGACAGGCCTTCACCGACGATTTCGTCTTCGCTGCAGCCTGGACCCACTATCTCGTGTTCGACATGGTGGTCGGCAGTCTGATCGCCCGTGAGGCTGTCGCCTGTGGCATTCCCTGGCCACTCCGCAGCCTGTCGCTGCTGGGAACCTTTCTACTGGGGCCGATGGGATACCTTGTCCATCTCGGCCTGCGTCTCCGCTGGCGGGCAGCGGCTGCGGCCCCCCTTGCGGACTCGGCCTCCTGACCCGACAACAGAAGGCACGCACGCCGTGTTTTTCACCCTCCCGCCTGGAGACTCCCACCGTGACAGAGCATGACCTGATCCGTGAACTCGCCGAAAAGAACTCTACGAAGATCGTCATGCTGGTTGCTGACGGCCTCGGCGGCCTGCCAACCGAGCCGGGTGGCAAGACCGAGCTGGAAACCGCCGCCACCCCGAACCTCGACCGCCTCGCTGGGGTTGGCACCAGTGGCTCAAGCCTGCCGGTCCTGCCCGGCATCACTCCTGGGTCGGGGCCTGGTCACCTCGGTCTGTTTGGCTACGACCCCCTGACCTTCAAGATCGGCCGCGGAGCCCTTGAGGCGACTGGCATCGGCTTTGAACTCGGCCCGAATGATGTTGCCGCCCGCGGCAACTTCTGCACGCTGGCTGCCGACGGCCTGATCAGCGACCGCCGGGCTGGCCGCATTCCGTCTGAAGAAAGTTTCCAGGTGGTTGAGAAACTTCAAGCGGTGTCGATCGACGGCTATGAGGTGTTCGTCAAGCCGGTCAAGGAACACCGCTTCGTCGTTGTCTTCCGGGGCCCCGGGCTCGACGGCCGGGTGGCTGACACCGACCCGCAGGCAATCGGCGTTGCACCACTTGCACCGCAGGCACTCGACCCTGCAGCAACGCAGACTGCCACCATTGCCGCAGAGTTCGTACGCCAGGCCCGCGAACTGCTCAAGGATGAACCGAAGGCCAACGGCCTGACCCTGCGTGGCTTCGCCGCCAAGCCGGCCCTGCCGACCTATGCGGAACTCTACGGCCTGCGGGCGGCGGCCATCGCGGTCTACCCGATGTACAAAGGGCTGGCGAGCCTCGTCGGCATGAACCTGGTGGGCCACCCCCAAACGCTCGGCGAACAGGTCGATGAACTGGCTGCCTGCTGGAACGACTACGACTTCTTCTTCCTCCACTTCAAGTACACCGACTCAACGGGGGAAGACGGCAACTTTGCCGAAAAGGTGAAGCGGATCGAGGAACTCGATGCCATGCTTCCCCGCATCGAGGCCCTCGGCCCCGAC
Organism: Pirellulales bacterium; assembly: GCA_040260935.1. GTDB lineage: Bacteria > Planctomycetota > Planctomycetia > Pirellulales > UBA1268 > UBA1268. Next base: position 329 of record JBDQOY010000278.1, on the reverse strand, counting down.
GTGCTGATTGTGACAGGCGACCATTCAACACCGAGCAAACTCCAGAGCCACTCCTGGCATCCGGTGCCGACGCTCCTGGTGGCGGACGCCTGTCGCCCCGATGGCCTGACTGCCTTCGGTGAACGGAACTGCCTCACCGGCGGACTCGGCCAGTTTCCGGCCAAGCACCTGATGCTGCTCGCGATGGCCCACGCCAGCCGGCTGGGTAAGTTCGGCGCGTAAGCGGAACCCGCCACCCCGTTCAAACGGACCATACAGCGAGGCGGCAACTCCTTCGACTGGACTGCTAGCTGGTTGCGCCGGCAACCCGCTCAAAGGTGTGCACAAAG
>JBDQOY010000277.1:0-4218 GCA_040260935.1 Pirellulales bacterium | reverse complement strand
GGATGTCGCACCAACCCAAGCACCGCCCGCGGAACTCATGGCTCAAGTCGGCAGCCCGATGCTGCATGTCCGCAGGGGTACGGCCACCACCGCAGCCGCCCTCCGTAAGGACCACCCCGATCTCACAATTGATCTCAGCGCAATTGGCCCCGGGTACGCCGTGGACGCAATCGGTGACCGCCTCACAGCCCTGGGATCAGCCAGCCACCTGGTGGAACTGGGCGGTGAAGTCCGTGGCTGGGGCACCCTCGTCGACGGCCGCCCCTGGCAGGTTGGCATTGCCAGCGGCCCAGAAGGTACCGCCGTTTCTCAGCAGATCAGTCTCAGAAGCGGTGAAGCCGTAGCCGTCGTCCAGCACGTCCCCACGCGACCCATCATCGACCCGCGGACGGGCCAATGCATTGACACAGGCTCATCCGCCAACGGCATCATCATCGCTGCCACCTGCGCTGAAGCCGATGCCCGCGCGACCGCCAGCCTGCTTCCAATCAACCCCTGACGGGCATCCAGCATTGACGCAGGCCTACCTGCCAAACACCTCCACGTCGTCAATCCAGGCCTCTCGATTGACCGCGACCCGAATTCGTCGTTTTGTTGGATGACCAATCCCAAGTGACGAAAAGTCACCTGCTTGCTTGCCGTCGATCAGGATCGTCAGCGTTTCGCCCTCAAGACGAATCTCAAGATCGTGCCAGGCGTCTGCCTTGAGACTCAGGGGAAACTTTTTCTCCTTTGTTGCGAGAAACTTCTTGTCGGCGGCCGTCAACGCCTTGGCCTGGCTCTTTTCCCGCATCTCAAGCTTCATCCGTCCGGTTTTGAGGTCACGGATCTCGAGGCTGTCCAGCCGAATGCGGGGCATGCAAATGTGACCAGCATGCACTGACTTCTCCTGCATGTCGGCGATGTTGATCCCGAGGTCATCCCCCTTGCCGAGTTTGAATCGCAGGCGAATCACTGCGTCAGCAAAGCTGACGTCTTGCGTGAAGGAAACGCCATGGTCCGCCACGTCGGCCATCTTGATAAAGGCTGCCCCGTCGCGAAGGAAAACCTGCTTCACACCCTGTGCCCGTGGTTGGCTGTTGGTCCCCCAGTTATTCCCAGGCTGCTCCGCATCAGGGTTCGCCTCAGTTCGTTCAAAGTCATCGCGAAACAAGAGCTTCGGGAACCCTGTGGGTGGGGCACTTGCCCCTGCGATTCCCCCTAAAGAGAATGCCGTCAGCAATCCCAACTGACTGATGAAAAGAATCGCACGTCGTTTCTGCGGCATAACAAACTCCCTTGGATGGACATCAGAATCTTGGACTGTTTCTCAAGCGGCACACGCCTCATGAATCACCCCATCTGCCGAAAGCCTACGATGCGAACTGCTGTCTGCATACTTCTCTCAGCCCACTTCATCCTGAACTGCGACCCAGGCGCTGCAGAACAGACTGTGCCACCGAACGATTTTGGCCCAGCCGTCACGGCTGAGGTGTACAAGCACGCCTCTGAGACCGATCTCTTCATCTACCAGTTTTCCCAGGCCGAGCATGATGCCGCCAATGACAGGCGGCCTGCGGCAGTCTTCTTTTTCGGTGGTGGGTGGACGGGCGGTACGCCAAAACAGTTTGAACAACAGGCTCGCTACCTCGCCGCCCGCGGCATGGTGACTTTTGTGGCTGACTATCGCGTCAAAAGCCGCCAGAAGACTGGACCTGATGCCTGCGTTGCCGATGGCAAGTCGGCGGTTCGCTGGATCCGTGCCCATGCGGCACGGCTCGGCATTGATCCCGATCGTATCGCCGCTGGTGGTGGCTCAGCCGGTGGTCATGTGGCAGCCGCGGCGGGCATCTGTGACGGGTTCGATGACCCCACTGACCCTCAGCCAGAAATCAGTTCCAAACCGAACGCGTTGCTGCTGTTCAACCCGGTCTACGACAACGGGCCCAATGGCTGGGGACACGAACGGGCGAAGCCCTGGTTTCCAGCGATTTCGCCAGCACACAACATCTCGGCCGACGACCCTCCAACGCTCGTATTCTTGGGTGAGAAAGATGCGCTGATCGAGCTGGCGACCGCCAGGGAGTTCCAGCGAGCCATGCATGAGGCCGGCGTGCGGTCGGACCTGCACACCTATCCCGGCCAGCCACACGGCTTTTTCAATGAATCAAAAAACCAGCGATGCTTCATCGACACCGTCCTGAAGACCGATGCTTTTCTCACCTCGCTCGGCTGGCTCAACGGGAAGCCCGATCGTGCCACGCTCCGGTCGCTGCTTCAGACTCCACCGCCCCAGCCCAATCTTGTTGTCGTGCTCTGCGATGACCTCGGTTACGGCGACGTCCACTGCCTGAACCCGGAGCATGGCAAGATCGCCACGCCGCATGCGGATCGCTTGTCCGCAGAAGGTATGACTTTCACCGATGCCCACTCCGGCTCCTCGGTCTGCACGCCCACCCGTTACGGCCTGCTCACGGGCCGACACAGCTGGCGGACGCACCTCCAAAACGGTGTGGTCACCGGCTTTGCCCCCTGCCTCATCGACTCTGCCCGGCCAACGGTTGCCGGCTTTCTCCGCGACCGGGGCTACCACACCGCCATCCTCGGCAAGTGGCATCTCAACTTCCAGTACCAGGCCCCCGACAGTGGCGCACTGATTGACCGGAAGCGGGTGAAACTCGCGCCCGTCGGTGCCAGTATTCCCGATGGGCCGTGCGCTCGGGGCTTCGACTATTTCCATGGATTCCACCATGCCCGCGACATGAAGGCCGTGATCGAAAATGATCGGGTCATTGCCCACGCTGACGAGATCACCATGCTTCCACGGCTGACCACGAAGACAGTCGAGTACATCGACTCTCAGGTGGGCAGCAACCAGCCGTTCTTCCTGTATGTGCCACTTGGCTCACCCCACACACCAATCGTCCCAACCAAGGAATGGCAGGGGAGAAGCGGCCTGGGTGACTATGGTGACTTTGTCATGCAGACCGACCACGCCCTTGGCGAGATTCTGGCTGCGCTCGACCGCAACAAACTTGCCGAGAACACCATTGTCCTGTTCAGCAGTGACAACGGCTGCTCAAAAGCCGCCGATATCAAAGGGCTGGCCGCTCAGGGCCATCGGGTCAGCGCAGGTTTCCGTGGTTCGAAGGCCGATCTTTGGGACGGCGGCCACCGGGTGCCGTTTCTGATTCGCTGGCCGGGCCAGATCCAGCCTGGCTCAACAAGTGATCAGACGGTCTGTCTGACCGATCTCTTCGCCACGGCCGCCGATCTTCTGGTTGAGAACCTGCCTGACGAGGCGGCAGAAGATAGCGTCAGTTTCCTGCCTGCCGTGAGCGGCCAGCCGATTCCACCTGGCCGGGATGGTCTTATCCACCATTCCGTCAGCGGTCACTTCGGCTATCGGCAGGGTCGCTGGAAATTGTTACTTGCCCGTGGGTCGGGCGGCTGGTCGAGTCCGAATGAGCGTGAGGCCAGAAAGGCGAACGCCCCTGGGGTTCAGCTGTACGACATGGCCGCTGACCCCAGCGAGCAGAACAACGTGGCGAACGACCATCCAGACGTGGTCGCCAGCCTGTTTGAACGTCTGGAAGCCGATGTCGCCCGCGGCCGAACAACCGGCGGCCCACCGGCTTCTAACGATACCGACCGCATCGTTCTCTGGAAGAGCGGAAAGCCCGCTGATCTGCCGAGGAAGGAGTCAGTCGAAAAATAAAGCAGCATGTGCCGTGCCGGCGGGGCAGGCAGGATACTGGGCTAGCGGGCCGTTGCCTGCGGCACCAAGGAAAGAGCCCGGATGTCGCACAGGGCTGCTTTTTGAATCCGCTTCGGTGCCACTCGCACCTCGTAGTCGCCTGGGGCCTCCATGGTGACAAACCCCAGTTGAACCCAGCGGAAATTCTGGAAATGACCCGTCTCCACAGGATTGAAGGCGAGCGTCGCGGCAACCGTGTCATCTTTGGTGACCGTCAGCACCGCGTCACTTCCCCCTTGGCCTTTGCCACAGCCTTGGAGGGCGGCCACGGCATAGCGGCCCGGCTTCGCAACGGTCACGTCCCAGGCTGCTGAATCATCGACCTGCGTCCAATACCCGACGGTGTTTTTGAATGGCTGTGGCTCAAACCTGAGCTTTGTTCCATGGGTTGTCGCGTAACAGGCCGGTAACAGCAGTGAGCCATCAGCCTCGGGCTGAACGGGGCCCAGTTCGGCTGGAAGCAGCGGCGGCCTGTCAAACGC
>JBDQOY010000025.1:0-20892 GCA_040260935.1 Pirellulales bacterium | reverse complement strand
TTCTGAGGGCGGGCATGCATGGCAGCAAACAAACCAGCCCGGGAGGGATGCCAGGAAAAACCCGGCAGGCTGGGCAAGGGTGCGAGGTTCTTTCAACTCTGCAGGCTGACCCTGACGATTGAAACAATTGCAGCGAGTGTTTCCCGCAACACCTTTTAGTTTATGAGACATCACGTCACAGCGCGAAGATACCTAGTGCTGCAGGCCTGCTCGCTGCTGCTGGTCACCGGGCTGCTACCAGCTGCAGAACCATCGTCTGGGACCGATCTGGGGCCGTTTTTGCTCGGGGATCCGGGTCGTCAGTTGGCCGCAGAGATCCAGTTGCCGGCTCCGGAGGGCAGTCAGCCGCGGAGTCTGGGGCCGGGTTCGGCCCCCGGTCCGGTGCCCCGAACAGTTGGCGAGTTTTCGTTCCTGGCGATCGAGAATCACCCCCGAATGCGAGCCGCCCGGGCTGCTGTCGAGGCTGCCCGGGGCAAGGCGGTGCAGGCGCGGCTCTACCCGAATCCGGTTCTGGCCGGATCGAGTCCGCAGATGGCTGGCAGTGACAGCCAATGGAACGGCTTTGTGTCGCAAGAGTTCATCACGGCCGGAAAGTTAAAATTGTCGCAGCAGGCCGCCCTGCGGGAGGTCCAGCGAGCTGAGTATGAGTTGATTCGTGCCCGGTACGATGTGCTGACGGGGGCGCGGGCAGGTTTCTACAACCTGCTTGTCTCGCAACGACGGCTGGAGATTTACAAGCTGCTCTACGACATCGCCAATCGGTCCTATGACCTGGGACAGCGGTTGGCTGCAGCGGGCGAAGAGACCCGAGCCGATACGCTGTTTTGGAGTATCGAACGTGATCGGGCTGAGGTGCGGCTCCTCAATTCGACTGTCAACATTGAGACGGAACGACGTGAGCTGGCTGCCGCGGTCGGTCTGCCGATGGCGGATGTGGGGCAGCTTGAGGGCGATCTGTTTGAGCTGCTCCCCAACTTTGACCTGAAGGAACTGCAGCGGGCCGTGATTGCCCGAAATGCCAATCCGCAGGCTGCGGCTGCAAATATTGCTCGCGCGCAGTGGACACTCGAACGCTCGGTCGTCGAGCCGATTCCCAATGTCACCGTGATGGGCGGCTATCAGCGGCAGGTGGGACCACCCCAGGATCAGGGGCTGATCGAGGTGATGTGCGAGGTGCCTCTGTTCAATCGAAATCAGGGCAACATCCGTTCGGCGCGGGCTGGTATAGCCACCGCACGGGCTGAATTGCGTTCGATTGAGATCAATCTGGCTGATCAGACGGCGAAGGCAATCAACGACTATCGCCAGGCGCGGCGGCTCGCGGAGTGGTATCAGGAGTTGATCCTGCCCAAGGCCCGCGAGACGGTTCGGGTGACCCAGTTGCTCTACTCGCAGGGCGAGCTGAACTTTCTGCGGCTGTTGGAGGCCCAGCGGATTCTGACCGAAACAGAACTGGCCTATGTCGATGCCCAGCGGTCCCGCTGGCAGGGCGCGGTCGTGATCGCGAACCTGCTGCAGCTCGAAGAATTTCCCCCCACGATGGCGTCTCCGGCGACGACCGAGTTGGAGTTCACCGTCGAGCGGGATGGCCCGCTTCGAGCTATCCCAGAGGAGATTCCGCCACCAGCCCGGTAGGCGGGGGCAGTGTGGCTAGTCTTGCGCCAAGGTGGTGGCACTGCTGGAAGGTGTGACCGGCAGGGCTAGCACCGCTTCAGTCGTTGTCTGCGCCTGCAGGTCGGTCACGGAGAGCACCAGGCGGTTGTCTCCGGCAGGAAGCTGGTGAGGCAGTTCGACCACGTAACGAGCAAAGTAATCCTGGCGGGCAGCAGCGCAGGTTTCAGTGAGGGGTGGGAATGACCAGCTCTGCAGCCGGTTGCCCTGGCTGTCTTCCAGGTGCAGCGTTGTTCCGACGCTGGTGACAACGCCGGTCGCGGTAGGAGTCGCCTCCAGTTCCCTGAGTTCAAAGTAGACAATGACCTCTGCGCCAGGTTTCAGGTCGTCCGGTGAGAACAGGTCGACCATTCCCCAGCCTCGGACGTGCCGGGCAAGGCAGGGATTGTCAATGCAGAGGTGAGGAGCGGAAGCTGCCGGGGAGGGGGTGTCGGCAGCCGAAGGCGATGTGGCAGCAGAGCCAACGACCGCGCTGTCGATAGCAGCGGGTGGCTGTGGTGTAGAGCCGGTCGCCACGGCAGTGGGACCGCCTGTCGCAGGCTGGTTGGCACCGTCAGTCGTGGGCGGCAACGGCTCAACTTCTGCCGATGCTGGTGCAGCGGCCTCGGCGGTGATCTGTTCTGGGGATGCGATCGGTGTATCGTCAGCGTCCGACTCGCTGGTTGCGGAGCGGGGCTCGTCGGTCACCGCTTGCGGAAGCGCAGCCGGAGAGGACACTTCTGCCTCAGTGGTCAGGGGGGAGGGGGTGTCGAAGGCACCGGAGGACGTGTCGAGTGTGGCTGGTGTGCGTAATGCGGCCAGTGTGAGCGTGAACTCTTCAATAACCACAGGCCAATCAGACTGGGGGGTCATCTCGAGGGTTTGAATCAGGGCGGCCTTCGATGCGGTGTCGAGTGCATGGGCATCGCCAAGGTCGTCGATGGCCTCTTCAATCGCGGCGGCGACAGCGGCCGGGTCATCAGCAAACGTGTCGGCCAGCTCGGTGTAGGTCGGGCCAGCGGGCGGCTCTGGCGCGTAGGAGGCGACCTCAATCGGCCCGGGCTCGCTGTCGTGTGCCTCTACAGAGAGGTCTGTCAGGGAGGCCAGCTGCGTCATCGCCGCTGCCTGTTCGACGCTTGCGCGGAGGGAATCACGCATCGAAATGGCCGAACTGCAGCCGACTATCGGGCCAAGGCTGGCAATCAACAGCAGGAGTAGTTGCCGGCAGGCCACTGGCAGAGCTGGTGCGCCGGCCGAGTCTGGTCGATGGTGAAGGGGGGCGTACGGCATGAATAAAAAGAGCAAAGGTCCCTGGGCGAGTGCGGTCGCGGCGGCGGCAGCAGCAACCAGGATGCGAAATGTATGAGGAGGGTAGGAATTTTTTTCCCCGGAGGGCAAGTCCAGCCTGGCGGGCTGCTGACGGTGCTGCAACCTGCTGGTAGACTTCGCCCGGTTCACGCTGTTTGCCCACTTTCCCCGTGACCGGTGCCATGTCTCAACAGCCTTCCGCAATCACCGCCCCCGGCCCCCTCCGTGGCGGTTCACCGCCTGCCGGCTGGTCTCACCGGCACCTGCTCGATCTCGAGGAGCTGACGGCGGAGGAAATCAGCCTGATTCTTGACACCGCCGTTCTCTGCAAAGAGGCGACCGAAGGCTGCCGTCGCAAGATTGATGTGTTGGCCGGTTCAGCTGTTGTCAACCTGTTCTTTGAGAACTCAACCCGGACGAAAATCAGCTTCTCACTGGCCGCCCGTCGGCTCGGGGCGGATGTGATCGACTTTTCGGCATCGACCAGCAGCCTCTCGAAAGGCGAGTCGTTCATCGACACGGCCAAGAATCTGCAGGCGATGGGGATCGATGCCGTCGTGGTGCGGCACGGCACACCGGGGACGCCGCACCTGCTTGCGTCGCACCTCAACGTTGGCGTGATTAACGCCGGTGACGGACCGCATGCCCACCCGACGCAGGGCCTGCTCGACATCCTTTCGATTCGCGAGCGGTTGGGAGATCTGAAGGGACTCACGGTCGGCCTTGTCGGTGACATCGCTCACAGCCGCACGGCCCGATCGAATCTCTGGGGCCTCACCAAACTGGGGGCGAAGGTGATTCTCTGCGGGCCTCCAACGCTGGTCGCTGACGGCTGGCGGGATCTGGGGGTGGAAGTGTCGCACGACCTCGATGCCATTCTGCCCCGGTGCGATGTGCTCAACCTGCTCCGAATTCAGTTCGAACGGCAGCACACCCGGCCCTTTCCGTCGGTGCGGGAGTATGCCCACCTCTACGCCATGAACCGGGAGCGGTTGCGTCGAGCGAAAAAAGATCTGGTGATCCTGGCTCCCGGGCCGATTAACCGTGGGGTCGAGGTGACCGCCGACGTTGCTGATTGCCCGCAGTCGCTGATCCTTGATCAGGTAACCAACGGGCTGGCGGTGCGAATGGCTGTGCTCTGGCTGATCTGTGGGCGGCGGCAACACGAGGCAAGTGGAGAAGAAGGGAGACGTATCTGATGGCATCGATGCTGATTCGCGGAGGTCGTGTGGTTGACTCCACCCAGGGAATTGACCGGATCGATGACTTGTTGATTCGGGACGGCCAAGTGGTGGCCATCGGCCAGATCGGGAGCCAGCCGCTGGGGAAGGTGGACGAGACGATTGACGCCACCGGGCTGGTGGTGACGCCTGGCCTGATCGACATGCACGTGCACCTGCGGGAGCCTGGCCGCGAAGAGGATGAGACCATTGAGACCGGCACTCGGGCGGCGCTCGCCGGAGGATTTACCAGCGTCGCCTGCATTCCCAACACGGAACCGCCGACCGACACTCAGGCCAATGTCGAGTTCATTCGCCAGAAGGCGGCTCGGGCTGATACCTGTAACGTCTTCGTGGTTGGCTGCGTCAGCCGGGAACGGGAGGGGCAGGAGCTGGCTGAGATCGGCCAACTGGTTGAGGCTGGCGCTGTGGCCTTCAGTGACGACGGGTCACCGGTCTACGACGCCGAGTTGATGCGGCGGGCATTCGAGTATTGCCGGATGTTCGACAAGCCGATTCTTGCTCACGAAGAGGTCCTGGAACTTTCCCGTGGCGGGGTGATGCACGAGGGGCATATCTCGATGGCCCTCGGGCTCAAGGGCATGCCGGCAGCGGCTGAGGAGGTGATGATTGGCCGTGACCTCGCTCTGGCTGAGGTGACTGGAGGCCGGTTGCACGTGATGCACGTGTCAACGGCCCATGGCGTGGAACTGATCCGACAGGGCAAGGCCCGTGGGGTGCGGGTGACGGCTGAGGCCTGCCCGCATCATTTCACCCTGACTGACGAGAGCCTGCGGGGCTTCGATTCAAACTTCAAGATGAGCCCCCCGCTGCGAACTGCCGCTGATGTCGACGGGATCATCAAGGGGCTTGCTGATGGCACGATTGACTGCATCGCCACCGATCATGCGCCTCATGCCCCCGAGAAAAAACTGCTGGAACTCGACCGGGCCCCCTTTGGCATTCTGGGGCTGGAGACTGCGGTCGGCCTGTGCGTGACGCGGCTGATTGAGCCTGGGTATATCGACTGGTCGCGGTTTGTTGAGGCGATCAGTCAACTGCCGGCTGAGATCCTTGGGGTGAATCGCGGGACGCTCCGTCCCGGGGCGGTTGCGGATGTCACGCTGATCGACCCGGGGCTGGAGTGGCAGGTGGATGTGGCCACGTTTGCCTCCAAAAGCATCAACTCACCCTTTGATGGCTGGACGCTCAAGGGCCGTGCGGTCGCAACGATTGTTGCCGGGCGGGTGAAGTATCGTCTGCCCCGCTGAACGGGATGTGGGGCCATGATCATCATTGATGGCTACAACCTGCTGCACGCATCGGGCATTTTCGGGGATGAACGCGGGCCTCGGGGGTTTGAGCAGTCGCGGAATGCCCTGCTCAATCACCTGCTGGAGTTGCTTGGCCCGGAGGCGGACCGCACCTTGGTGGTGTTTGATGCGGCGCACGCGCCCGACGGTCTGCCGGCCCGGTTGATGCACGGCCCCATGCGTGTCTGGTTTGCCCGAGAATATCCTGATGCCGACAGTCTGATTGAAGAGGTGCTTGAGGATCAGCCGGCCAGCAATTGGGTGGTGGTCTCAAGTGACCGCCGACTGCAGGCGGCTGCCCGCCGTTGCCGGGCGACGCCGGTCGGCAGTGACGAGTGGCTGAAGGAACGCCGGGCCGCCCTGCGGGCCGCCCGCAGGCCGCAGGAGACCAAGCCCCCCGAGCCGGGGCCGGGCGATGTCGAAGCCTGGAAGCGGTACTTCGGCGTGTGACGGTGACTAGGTGGCAGCAGGGCGAAGGGTATACCGCTTTCGTTCCCTTGCGACTGAGCCAGAGGGGACACGCATTGTCGCACGTCTGCCGGAGCGATTTCCCTCAGCGTGCGTTTCGGGCTTTTGTGAGGAGGCACCAACGCATGATGTTGTTTCATACCCAAGCCCGAGGCGCGAGCCGAGGGAATGTGCGCCGGTAGCACACAGGCGAAGTGTTTTCCCTCAGCTTGCGCTTCGGGCTTTTGTGGGGTGGCACCAACGCACGATGTTGTTTCATACCTAAGCCCGAGGCGCGAGCCGAGGGAATGTGCGTCGGTGACCCAGAGAGCGCTCCGCATTCCCTCAGCTTGCGGTTCGGGCTTTTGTGGCGGGCGACCTGACCGGCTACTCTGCCGCTTTCGCCCAGCGGGCCAACTTGCGGTCGAGTGTCGAACGCTCAATGCCGAGGAGGCCGGCAGCTTTTGACTTATTGCCACCGGTCGACTCAAGCGTGGCGAGAATGTGTCGCTTTTCCACCGACGCCAACGGTTCAGGGACGAACCGGCCGTTCGCTGGCTGTAGTTTCCCAGTGTCGCCGGGGGAAGCGAGTGAACTCAGGGCGAGATCGCTCGCGTCAACGAGGGGTTCGGGTGCGAGCACCACGGCTCGCTCAATACAGTTCCGGAGTTCGCGAATGTTGCCGGGCCAGTGGTAGTCACGCATGGCTGCACTCGCCTCGGGCGTAAAGCCTTCCATTCGACGGCCGGTTTCCCGCGCGAATCGTTCCAGGAAATGATGGGCCAGCAGTTCGATGTCGTCGGGTCGCTTCCGCAGAGGTGGGACAGCAAGTTCGACCACCCGAAGCCGGAAGTAGAGGTCACGTCGGAAGCCTCCACTGGCGACGGCGTCTTCGAGGTCGCGGTTTGTAGCCGCCACCACCCGGGCATCGACCTTGAGGCGGGCGCTGCCACCGACTCGTTCAAAGGCATGGCCTTCGAGCACCCGCAGGAACTTGGCCTGAATCGCCGGGCTCATTTCCCCAATCTCGTCGAGGAATAGGGTGCCGCCGTCGGCCAGTTCAAACTTTCCAGCTTTTTTTTCCGTCGCGCCGGTAAAGGCGCCCTTTTCATGGCCGAAGAGTTCGCTTTCCAGGAGGGTTTCTGAGAGTGCGGCGCAGTTGAGGCAGACGAACGGCCCGCCACGGCGATCGCTCGACTCGTGAATTGCGCGGGCCACCAGTTCCTTGCCGGCACCGCTCTCACCCCGAATGAGGACCGTGGCCTTCGTGCTGGCCACTCGCTCAACCTGTTGCGTGATCGTACGGAGCCCCGGGCTTTCCCCGACCATGCGGGTTTCTTCGCCGAGCCGTTCCTTCAGTAGACGGTTCTCGCTGGCTGCGGTGGCCAGCCGTGAGGACAGTGCGTCTCGGGTCGATAGGTTTTCGTAGACCTGGCCAACGGCATCGCAGATCGCCAGGACGAACTCAAGATCGTCTGGGGAGTGGTCCGTTCCAGTCGGTTCGGCGCGGAGATAGATCGCCCCCAGCGGCGTCCCCTCGACCCGAATTGGGGCAATGATCGTGATCGCTGGCGGCTGATCCCCGACGGTCTCCGGGCCGGCCAGAATCGCCTCGTCGGTCGCCAGCACGGTTGCGATCAAATCGGTGGGAAGGCTGGCCAGCGTGAGGTTGGAAGGAACCGCTGCCAGACCGTGCAGATCGGTGAGGGTCGCCCGATGGCCCGAGGTGAGCCCCGGCTTGGGAAGCAGCACCATGCCCTGCTTGGCCTGTGCGCCGAGCAATGCCGATTCGAGCGCGCGATTGGCGGCGGCACTGATCTCGGTGGCTCGCCCTAATGAAAAGGAGAGCCGACAGAGTTCCGCCGCGGCCTGGCCAGCCCGCGGGGCGACACTACCGGACTCGTGGACGTCATCGAGGAGCCGGCTGCGATTGCGACGGAAGCGGATGGTTGAATGCCACTGCTCAATGTCCGCTGACATCTCGCCGGTGATGCCCTCGCCGTTGCTGTCGGTGTCGGCTTCGGCGGCTGATTCTTCCGGGGGCTGGTTGCCCTCGTAGTAGAGAATTTCGATGGCCCCGATGGCGATGATGTCACCGTCTACGAGGACCTGTTCGCCGTTCACGTCAGCATCGCCGACCCGAGTCCCATTGCGGCTTTTCAGGTCGTGAATGATCCACTGGCCGTCTGCGGCGCACCGCAACTCGGCATGGCTGCGACTGGCCCGCTCGTCGTGCAGGACCACCCCGTTGCCAGGAGCCCGTCCGAGCGTCACGGTTTCGCCGGGCGTGAGTCTGATCAGCAGCGGTCCGCTGGCCGGATCTCGAATCAGAATATGAGCAGCGGTGGCGGCGGGGGATTTGTCAGGATCCATGGTACCTATCATGCCCAAAGAAGCCTGCCGTCGCGAGCCTGCCGCCGTGGGGCAGACGGCCTCCCTCAGGGGCAGGTTGCTAATGAAAGCCGCAAAACAGGACGAAAACTCACAATCCGCCCCTGTTTTCTCGGCTGCAACCGGGTTTGCCCCAAGTGCCAGCCTGCGACTAGCATCACCAACGATGGTTCGGTATGGAAGGCGTACCGTAGCCAATACGCGAAATGGTGGAACCTCAACGCAGGTTCCCGCACACCAACGGTGAGGATTTTCCATGCACAGCCGCACACGTTTCTGCCATCCGGCTGCGGTCGTTGAACACTTCAGAAAGGGCGCCCAGCAGCTCGGCCTGATTGTGATCGGTGTCGTTGCCCTGACGAGTCAGGTGTTCGGTCAGTTAGGCGGTGGGTTTGCGGGCAATCAGGCGGTAGGCGGTATCTCGGTCGACGCGGATGGCATCGTGCAGAACCTTGAACCGCAGGCGTTGCAGTCCCTCGCGGCCACGCGACGACAGGCCCTGGCTGGCGTGCCGCTCGGAGGGGATGGCCAGCGCGAACTCCAAAAGGTATCGCTTCGCCGAATCGTTGCCGCTGTTGAAGAGGCACTGGCTGATGGCACGAATGTGCCGGCTGACGTGCTCACGCTCGGTGGCCTGGAACGCATTGAGTACGTCTTCGTCGATTCCGATGCACGGGATCTGATTCTGGCTGGGCCAGCGGATACCGCCATCGTCGATGACTCCGGCACGATTGTCGCCGCGTCCAGCGGTCGACCGCTGCTGCTCTTGGAAGATCTTGTTGTTGCCCTGAGAGCCATTGATGCGGCCCGGATGGGAGGAATGCAGTGCTCGATCGATCCATCACCGGAAGGGCTGGCCCGGCTGCGGGCAATGCTCAGGCAGGCCAAGTCGATCGGAAACCCCCAGCAGATGTACCGGGCGATGGAACAGGCTCTCGGGCCGCAGCAGATTTCTTTGGGAGGTGTGCCGGCAGACAGTCACTTTGCCCAGGTGTTGGTGGCAGCGGACTATCGCCTGAAGCGGATTGGGATGGGGCTTGAGCCATCAGGGCTCGCCCAGCTTCCCAGTTACCTGTCGATGGTGCCGGCAACTGCGGGAACCACGCTCTTGCCCCGGTTCTGGCTGGAGGCCACGTACGAACCACTTGCCCGTGATCCGGATGAACTGGCCTGGAAGTTCTCGGGGCGGCAGTTGGTCTGTCTGACCGAGAGTGATCTGCTGGCTCGGCAAGAAATCAAGCGTGGTGCGGGGCGAACGAATTTGCCTGCCACCCGCTGGTGCGGCCTGATGACCGAGCACTACAACGCCCTGGCCAGGAAGCAGCCCGTCTTTGCTGAACTTGCCAATTGCGTCGATCTCGCCGTGCTCGCTGCGTTGATAGAAAGCCGACAACTCGCTGATCGGGCTGGCCTCGACCTGAGCCCCCTGCTCGATACCGCACGGATGAGACTGCCAAGCTATCCCGTTGCAACGCAGGTGCCAACGGTTGCCCACGGCATCAAGAAGGGCAACCGCTGGGTGCTCAGTGCCTCCGGAGGTGTGCAGTTTCAGCCCTGGGCCCTCATCGAGGACGTGGCTGAATCCGAAGACATTGCCGACGTGCGAACTCTCGCCCTCGCCAGCCGCCCCGAACAGGGATTCTACTGGGACTGACTGAGTTGCTTTCGTGCTCGGCGCCGCTTCTCGACAGACGCCTAGGCTGATGAGGGAGACCGCCAGCGGATCGTGAGTTGGCGGCTGATCGCTGGGAAGTGGTGGTCGATCCAGCCGCAGGCGGCGAGCTGATCAATTGCCTGTGCTGGTGGTGGCACGCTTTTGACCAGCAGCAGTTCCGCGGGGATCGCCTGAGCCACTGCGGCAGCCAGAGAATCACTGGTGACGTCCCACGAGTGAGGCAGGTGGGCGATGGCAGTCGACGCGGCAGGAGCGGCTGGCAGATCGAGAACGGCAGGCTGAGCAGGCGTCAGGCTGGTTGTTCGTGGCAGCCCGAGCGTCTCGGCGACAAGCCGGGCCGTGAGTTGCATCGCGTTGAGTGCCAGCCGGTGCATCCGTTCCGGCGGCTGAGGGCATGCCGCATCGAGTTGCCGGAGTCCTTCGACCGGGGCACCCCCGCCGACAACGATGAGCGTTGGCCGGCTGCCGGCATGTTCCTCGGCAAGAAGCCTGGCGAACAGGGTCGGCCAGTCCGACCGTGCGAGCAGGCTGCCTCCGAACTTGATGACGAGCCGAGGCGGAGGCGAGCCGGCGGATTGCTGCAGCCAGCCCGCTACGATGCCGGATTTCGGGCTGCCAGGCAGACAGGGCTGGCTCATAGGTCCCCCCGGGCGATGCGGGCCAGTGCGTGAGCGGGAGCAACCCGCGAGACTGCTGGGCCTAGCGTGGCAGGGAGTGAGATCACTCGGTCCGCCCAGAGGAATTGATCAACCGCACGTTGGGCCAGCGGCTCGCCATGGCCACTGAGAATGACAGTCTGGGGTGACTCGGGGCGGGACGCGGTGACTCTCGCCAGGGCTCGGGCCAACTGTCGTGTTTGGGCTTCAGCAATCCATGCTGCGGCAGCACGGGCGTCGGCGGCGGTGAAGGTGTCCGGTTCCAGCAGGAGCGTGCGGGCCAGTCGGGTCCGAGCGGCAGCCTTGGTTGCTGGCTGGCCATCGGCGGTGTCGTAGTCGGTCGGCTGTTCGGACAACCCGCCGAGGGTCAGCCAGGCGTCACGGGCAGTGGCGAAGCACTCGCTGGCAACCGGGTGGCGTCGGCCCTGGTAGGGCAGGGAACGAACGATCGCAGGGACCGGTGTCCTTTCGATGCCGGTGTAGACCAGTTCACCAGCCGTCAGACGGTCCCAGTCATTCCAGGCAGAGGGAGCGGGGTGGCCCGCTACCAGCGGAACGATGTCGGTGGTGGTCGACCCAATGTCGAGCAGGATGGCGTTGTTCGGGCCAGCCAGACTGGCAGCCAGCCGGGCCAAGGCATGCCAGTTGGCAGCGGCAACAGCGAGGGGCCGGGCAAGGGCAGCGGCCGCCGTGAGCAGATCCCCGCTGACGGAATAGAACCGCAGGGTGCGCCCTGCTGCCGCTGCTGTGCAGGCGGTTACGATGTACTCAACGCCGAGAGCCCGGCTGGCGAAACAGTCGGCAATCTCACCGGTCATCGTCACGGCCAGATGGTCGGCAGTCGTCAGGCTGATCAGTTGCGTCAAGGCTTCGGGGAGTTGCTTCCACGTTCGCCACATCGCAAAGGGCTGGCTGTAGCACCAGCCGCAGCCGTCAGCCGCCTTGAGGTTGGCTCCCCCAACGTCAATGGCCAGCCAGTCTGGCTGAGGCGGCACGGCGTCGGGGGTGGTGGCGTTCATGGAGAGAGCAGAAATTGGCAGGCATCTTCGCGACAGGAGCCGAGGCGAACGGGGCGGCCGGCGGCCTGTGCAAGCAGCGGTGCCAGCAGGCCACCCGCGTAGCCTTGGGTGAGGCCTACAAATGATGTCGTCAGCCGCGGGTTGACTTCAAGGACCCGGTCAGCCCGGCCGTCCTCTCGGTTGCCGAGGATCATGTCAACACCCACCCAGCCCCGGACGGGTGCCTGCGTGGCCCGCTCAATGGCCGTGATCGCGCGAAGGGCCAGACTGGTCGCCCGGGGTCGGAGGGCGGCAGCCAAAGGCTCGCCACCGCCGTAAACGGGGGCAGGCCCAGCCGTAAATCGCTGCGCAAGTGGCAGCAGCGGCACGACACCTGCGGGGCCGCAGAGGCAGCAGACGCCGACAGGAATTCCTGGAACCTGGGCCTCAAGGCGGATCGGGGTGGCGGGAGGGACAAAGTCAGCCGTGGCTAGAATCAGCCGGAGTCCGTCACCCCCAGCGCTGCAGCGGGCCTTTTGGATCGCTGGCAGACAGAAACCGGTTGGCAGGGACGCCCCAGGTTCAAGACTGCGGCCCGCCGGCACCGGTACCCCGGCGGCTGCCAGCAGATCGCAGGTGACCTGTTTGTCGCTGGCTGCCATGACGAAGCCTGCCGAGCCGCCGGCGAGCCGGTCTGCCAGCCCTGCCTGCACCAGGCTTGAGACGAGTGTCGCCAGAATGCCGTCGGTCTCCGGCGCGACAACCAGCACCTGCGTCGCGGTCGCTGCCTGCGCGAGCAGCGTCGTCAGATCACCGGATACTGCCACGGCGTGTCGGGTGCAGCCAGAGGGCAGTCGTGGGGCCACCGAGTCGGGAAGATTGGCATCGACCAGCACGGTGACTGTGGCAGCCCGCAAGTGCGTGGAAGCCTCCGCGAGGGCTTCGAGCATCAACCGCCCTTCCGTCAGCAGACTTTCGGCCGGTGCCTCGTCGAGGAGGGGGGCAGCGGCAGGGCTGTGGAGCCCGCCGGAGCAGCACCATTCATAGAGCACCAGATGCATGCGTTTGCCCGGAGGCTCGAAAGCCTCAGAAGATGCCAAGTTGGTCGCGGGCGTCGTCGGTCATCCGGTCGGGTGTCCACGGCGGATCCATCACAATCCGCACCTCAACACCGGTCACGTCCTTGTGGCTCGCTACGACCCGCTTGGTGTCAGCAATCAGCTGCGGCCCCGCTGGGCAGGCTGGGCTGGTCATCGTCATGTCGACTGAGACCTGCTGGCCATCCCCTTCCGGAGCCGCTGCGAAGGTGACGTTGTAGATCAGGCCCAAGTCAACGATGTTGACGAACAGTTCTGGATCCTTGACCTCTTTGAGCATTTCCCGAATCACCGACTCGGAGAGGCTTTGCGAGGCGAGCCCTTCTCCACTGGTGGCAGATGCCGCGGGTGTGCTGCTCCCTTCGGTAGCCAGGGCGGGTGCCGCGGCCGGCGAGGCTGCTGGCTGGCTGCTGGTCGCCGTGGCTGCCGGGGTGGTCGGCTGGCTGACCGGGCCTGCGGCCTGGTCTCGCAGACGGACGAACACGTCGCCGTTTTCCAGTTTCACCTCATGGGCTCGCGTACCACGAATGGCGGGCATCGATAGGGCCGCCCCACTGCGGATGTCGAATTTGGCGCCATGCCGCGGGCAGGCGATGGTGTGGTCAGCCAGTTCACCGTCAACCAGCGGCCCACCATCGTGGGTGCAGACATCGTCGAGGGCGTAGAACGTGCCGCCAACGTGAAACAGGGCGACCATTTCTCCATCAACATCGACCAGTTCCTTGCCGGGATCGGGCACGTCACTAACAGCGGCAACACGAATGAAATCAGCCATCGGGTGACTCCGTAAGCAAAAGAGGGCGGAGGGGAAAAGCGTCTTCGGGGCTGGGGAACCGGCGTTACGAGACGCGGCGGATCCGACTCCCGATGGCAGCCGCCAACGCCTCACGAACTGAGGCGATGGTGATGCGGTCAAAGACCTGTTGGAAGAAACCGGCAACAACTAGGCGAGCAGCCTCGTCTGCCGACAGCCCACGGGCCTGGGCGTAGAAGATCTGCTCTTCGTCAACGCGGCCACTTGTCGCCCCGTGGGTGCAGCGGACGTCGTCTGCCTCAATCTCGAGGCCAGGAATCGAGTCGGCCCGTGCCGCATCCGACAGCATCAGGTTGTCGTTCCGCTGGTAGCCATCCGTTTTCTGGGCGGCCTTGTCGACCTTGATCATGCCCCGCCAGACGAGGCGGCTGCGATCCTGGAGGGCGCCCTTGTAGAGCAGGTCGCTGCGGCAGGATGCCGCCTCATGGTGCTGCAGCGTGTTGTAGACCAACTGCTGGCGGCCTTCGGTGAACATGACACCATTGACCTGCCCCTCGGCATGTTCACCGACCAGGGCCACATCTTGGGCGACCTGTGACAGGCGACTGCCCAGGGCCGCAAGCGTCCATTGGAGTCGGCCACGGCTGTGAACGACTGCCTTCTGGCGGGCCACGTGCCAGACACCCCGGTCCCAGTTCTGCACGTTGACCATCCGCAGAAAGGCACCCTTGCCGACCACAATTTCTGTGCCGCCGCAGTGGAAGCCGGTGGCCGTGCCGGTCGCTCCGCAAGAGGCGGTTTCAGTCAGCACTGTCGCCTCGGCACCCTCGCCAAGCACCACCAGCACATGCGAGGTGTCAACGCCTCCGTCGTCAATCGCCGCCAGACAGTGAATCGGGTCGGCAATCTTCACGCCGTCAGGTACGTAGAGCACCATGCTGCCGCGGTGAAAGGCGCCGTGCAGAGCGGCGAAATAGTCACTTTCCGTGTCAATGATCTGGAGCCAGTGCTCTCGTAGCAGGTCGCCGTGCGTCGCCAACACCTCGGCCGCTGTCCCGAACACGACACCCTGGTTGGTGAACGCCGGGTCGATTTCGTTGCGAATGACGTGGCCGTTGACCGCAGCAAACCGGCCAGCATAGTCGGGACGGCCCAGCACGCTGACGCTGTCGCCGTCGGCGGAAGCCTGCGGGAATGCCGGGGCCAACATGCCCTCGGGTGGAGCAGTCGTCGGAGCGGCCCGTAGCCCCCAGGCCTGCGGCTTGAACATCCGCAGGTCAGTCCGCATCCAGTGCTCCTGCCGCCGGTCCGGCAGCGCGAGCGTCTCAAGCCGATCCATGCAGGCCCGACGCTGCTGCGCGGCCCACTCAGGCAGCGGTTGGTCATGCAGAAGCAGGTCGAGGGCGTCGCGGTCGAAAGTGGTCGAGGGGGCAGTCGTTGTCGTCATTGGCCTAAGAGGGGATGAAGCGGGGTGGGAATCAGCCGACGGAGCCTTCCATCTGGAGTTCAATCAGCCGGTTCATCTCAACGGCGTACTCCATCGGCAGTTCCTTGACGAGTGGTTCGATGAAGCCACCGACAATCATGGTGCTGGCCTCGGCCTCCGAAAGGCCGCGACTCATCAGGTAGAAGAGTTGCTCCTCGCCAATCTTTGAAACGCTGGCTTCGTGGCCGATCGAGACATCCTGCTCTTCAATCTCAATGTACGGATAGGTGTCGCTTCGGCTGGCGTCGTCGAGGATCAGGGCATCGCAAACAACGCTTGAACGGCTCTTCTTGGCACCCGGCTCGACACGGACCAAGCCCCGATAACTTGAGCGGCCACCATTTTTCGAGATGCTCTTGGACACGATCCGGCCAAAGGTGTTGGGGGCGGCATGCACCAGTTTTGCGCCGGCGTCTTGATGCTGGCCGGCTGAAGCAAAGGCGATCGAGAGGATTTCGCCCCGGGCCCCCGGTTCCATCATGTAGACGGCCGGATACTTCATTGTCAGGTGGCTGCCGAGGTTCCCATCGATCCATTCCATCATCGCCCCCTCGTAGGCGAGGGCTCGCTTGGTGACGAGGTTGTAGATGTTGTTAGCCCAGTTCTGGATCGTGGTGTAGCGGCAGCGGCCATGCTTCTTCACCACGATCTCGACTACAGCGGAATGGAGGCTTTCGGTGGAGTACATCGGGGCGGTGCAGCCCTCGACGTAGTGCACCTGGGCGCCTTCGTCGACGATGATCAGGGTCCGCTCGAACTGCCCCATGCTCTCGGCGTTGATCCGGAAGTAGGCCTGCAGAGGGAACTCAATGGAGACTCCCTTGGGGACGTAGATGAACGATCCGCCCGACCAGACTGCAGAATTGAGCGCGGCAAACTTGTTGTCGCTGGGGGGAATGATCTTGCCAAAGTATTCCCTCAGCAGATCGGGGTGTTCGCGGACGGCGGTGTCGGTGTCGGTAAAGATGACGCCCTTCTTGGCGAGGTCTTCCTGCAGCGATCCATAGACAACTTCACTCTCAAACTGGGCTTTGACTCCCGCAAGAAACTTGCGTTCGGCCTCGGGAATCCCCAGCCTGTCAAAGGTCTTCTTGATCTCCTCGGGAACGTCATCCCACGACTTGCCCTGCTGTTCAGCCGGCTTGAGGTAATAGAAAATGTCTTGAAAATCGATGCCGATGTTGCCGCCCCAGATGGGCATCGGCTTGCTGTTAAAGATGTCGAGGGACTTGAGGCGGAAGTCCCGCATCCAGCCCGGCTCGCGTTTCATCTCGGAGATCTGCGCGACGATGGTGGCATCGAGTCCGCGGCGGGCCTTGAAGATAGTCGGTGTGTTGGTGCGGAAGTCGTACTTGTTGATCTCGCCGAGTGCCAGCGTCGATGACTCGTTCGTATCTGTGGCCATGGCGTGCATTCCTTCGGGCGTGCGGGGGCGAAACAGGGGAGAGGCAGGGCAGTTGGTAGCGGGTTAGTTAGCGGCAGGTTCGAGGCGGCGTTCAGCCTCCATCTCTTCCTCGGCGGCGGCTGCCTCGGGGTAGGCCTTACGAATCCGTTCGTAGCCCTGCTTGTGAAGTTCAGCCGCCAGTTCCGGGCCACCCGACTCCACAATCCGGCCACCGAGCATGACATGAGTCTGCAGCGGAATGTTGTGCTCAAGCAGTTGCTCGTGATGGGTGATGATCAGGATGCCCATCTCGGCTCCACCGATCCGGGCAATACTTTCACTTGCCAGGCGGACGGCATCGGCGTCGAGACCACTGTCGGTTTCGTCCAGAATGGCAAACCGCGGACGCAGCATGGCTAACTGCAGGATTTCGGCCCGCTTCATCTCACCGCCGGAGAAGCCGTCGTTGACGTACCGGCGGGCAAAGTCACTGTCCATCGACAGTTCTTGCATCTTGTCTTTCAGTTCGCCACGGAACTCCCGCATCGGCATCAGTTCCTGGCCTTCCTTGCGGTCGGGGTTGCGAACATTGGTGACCGAGTGCCTGAGGAAGTCAGCGAGCCGAACGCCCGGAATGGCCATGGGCCGCTGGAAGGCGAGAAACACGCCCGCCCGGGCCCGGGCGTCGGGTTCCATGTTGAGCACATCATGGGCGGTACCCTCAGCGTCGATCAATTCGATCGAACCGGCGGTCACCTCGTAGGTCGGGTGACCCATGATCGCATAGCCGAGGGTGCTCTTGCCCGAGCCGTTGGGGCCCATCAGGGCGTGGATTTCGCCCCGGCCAATTGTCAAATTGACTCCCTTGAGGATTTCCCGTCCCTCGACGGCGACATGCAGATTCTTGATTTCCAGGCGTTCACTCATTGATTCAGTCCGCAGAGCCTGTGATTGGTTGAAGGAATTCGTATCGGCGTCAGTCGCCTTGCGACTGGTGTTTTGTTGGTGGTGGATGATTCCGGCTCAGGATTGAACCTTCTGGTGGTCGTAGACCAGGTCGCCGTCCTCGACTGCCGAAGCGACATAGCCAGAATGATGCGGAATCGGCAGTTCGTCAGCGACCTTGCCCTGGCCATCAGCCCGCTTGGCGATCCGCTGCCCCATGATCTTGTCCTGAATCCGCATCAGGCCTTCCAACAGACTTTCCGGACGGGGCGGGCAGCCTGGCACATAGACATCAACCGGGACAACCAAATCGACACCCTTGACGACGTGATAGCCCCACTTGAAGTACGGGCCACCGCCGGTGGTGCAGGCCCCCATCGCGATCACGTACTTGGGATCGGGCATCATGTTGTAGAGCCGCCGGACCCGGCTGGCCATCTTGTAGGTGACTGTTCCTGCCACAACCATCAGGTCAGCCTGTCGCGGGGTTGCGCGGAAGGCACCGGCACCGAAACGGTCCATGTCATACCGACTGGCACCGGCAGCCATCATCTCAATTGCACAGCAGGCCAGGCCGAACGTCATCGGCCAGATGCTCGACTGCCGAGCCCAGTTGATGGCCTGCTCGACCGTCGTCAAAACCAGATTTTCTTCGAAGCGTCCTTCGATCCAGGGTTGTGTCATCGTCTGTGGCTCCGCGTGTGAAGCGTTATGTCAGGAAGGTTTGGCGTCAGGAGGGCTGGCGTCCGTCCACGGCAGACCGCCTTTGGCTCTGTTGTACCATAGATGCCGCTGGGTTCTCGGGCAGGGAAGCCCCTGACGAGACTTCGAATCGGCAGCAGTCGCCACCGTCGAGTCGGCAGTCTGTCAGGCGGACTGGTTCCCCAACCAGATCTTCAAGCATGGTCTGTTCAGCGGCACAGATGCCGCGATCGTGTTCGGCCAGATCAGGGTAGGGGCAGGAGTGGGTGGTCAGGACCGGGAGGATGGAGCCGTCCGCAGCGGCTTCCTCTGCCACGGAGCAGACGACTCCGCGGTCTCGCAGCAGGCCAGCTACACTGTCGATTCGCTGGAGCGGCGTGCTGCCACTGACCTGCTCCGAGTACGTTGCTGCCAGAGCCTTGCCGATTCGGCCGAGCAGGCCCCGACGGACTTCAGGGGCGCGAACCCCGCGAATCTCTTGCCAGAGCACGGTTGCCAGATCGTGAAAATTGTCGCCGGCTGTCTGCTGGCCAGTGGCCGTGAGCCGATAGCCCAAGCGGGGGCGGCCCCGCCGAGCGGGGCGGTGGGGATCGGACACCTCCTCCACGAGCCCGGCGTTGATGGCTCGCTTCAGCCGTTGCCGGACGGCTGTGGCCGTGATTCCCAGCAATTCGGTCAGATCGGTTACCCCTAGGGTGTCATTGCACCGCAGCGTATCGAGCAGCGAGTGATCAACTATCCGGGCGACGGGTGAACCATGTCCTTGCATGTTGAAATCGTAGCATCCGAGCGATTTTTGACAACTCGGGCTGTCAAAAATGGGTCTCAGGCGGCCTGCGGAAAGAACCGTTGAACGACCTCCAGAAACTCAGGCCTGGTCCTTACCCGGGAGACGTGCCCGCGAAATTCCCTCGCCCCCGGAATCCCCTGCGC
Organism: Pirellulales bacterium; assembly: GCA_040260935.1. Taxonomy (GTDB): domain Bacteria; phylum Planctomycetota; class Planctomycetia; order Pirellulales; family UBA1268; genus UBA1268. The sequence continues at coordinate 1,933 of JBDQOY010000025.1, read as the reverse complement.
GTAGGAGCAGGCAAACTTTCGCATCAGGAGCGTGCCGCGTTCACTCCCGAATCGTTGGCAGACGAGATCATAGTGGTGCAGCACCAAGTCTTTCTGCTCGGCGGCAGAGGGATCAGGCGGCTTCGGCTCACTTCGCAGCAGCGCGGCGATCTGGCGAAAAATCCAGGGCTTGGCCAGGCATTCCCGGGCGATCATCACGCCATCGACGCCCGTGGTTCGGAGGCGTTCCACGGCGGTCTCAGCCGAGGTGATGTCGCCATTGCCGACGACGGGCATGCGGGAAACACTCTGCTTGACGGCGGTGATGGCTGCCCAGTCGGCCTGCCCCTTGAAATACTGGGCCGCCACCCGGCCGTGAACAGTGAGGCAGGCGGCACCGGCCTCCTCTACCCGCTGGGCAACTTCGATGGCCGTCTGACACGATTCCGAACAGCCCAGTCTGATTTTGGCGGTGACTGGTGTGTCACCACAGGCATCGACCACGCGGCGGACGATGGCGGCCACTCGGGCGGGATCACGAAGCAGCCACGAGCCACTGTGGGCCTTTTCGGTCACTTGCCTGACGGGGCAGCCGAAGTTGAGGTCCACCACGCTCACCTGAAAGTCGCGGGCGAGCCGGCCGCCGACTGTGGCTAGGTTGTCGGGATTGTTGTCCCACATCTGGACCGCCAGCGGCCGGGGTTCATCGCGGACGCCCCAGAGCCGGTCGGGGTGTTCGCCGCGATGGGTCTCCAGCCAGTGGGCGCTGCGGGCGGCGATCATCTCGGTGGCGAGGAGGCCGGCGCCGCCGAACTCACGTACCACCTGCCGAAAGGCGTAGTTGGTGTAGCCGGCCATCGGTGCCTGGAGCACGGGGGGATCGACCGTCACACGGCCGATCTGCAGAGGCGCAGCGGCAGGTGCCGGAGTGGCTGAGGCTGACAAGGGGTCAGGCATGGGCGGTTTGACGGTCGCTACGGTTGGGACAGGAAGCCAGCGGCGGGCTGCTGCGGCGGGAGCGTTGCCTGCGGATCGACCGGCTGGAAGCCGCCAGCGGGCAGCACTGTGGGCATCGGCTGGGGTGTCCACTGGATCGGCGTACCAATCAGCATCGAGACGTACCGGTCGTCGGGGACCGTGACGTCGGCCACTGCCATTGCGTATTCAGCGATGTCGAGATTGTAGGCAGCCAATGATTCGATCAAGCCGTGCTGCTGTTGCTGAAGCATGCGATGGGCGGCAATGACCGCCTCAATGGGACGCTTGCCACGGGCATGGTCGGCCTCTGCCCGAAATCTGGCGGCCTCCGCTGCCAGGACGGCGGTTGCCCGGGCTTCAACGGCGTCATGCTTGCTGGGCAGCATGCGATCGATTGCCCGGATCCTGCCGGTGGCCGGTCGGGTCGCGAAAATGGCAGCAAAATGGGTCTGGTAGGGGCCGGCGAGCGGTCGGTCAACGGGCCAGGGCGGTGGCTCACCAAGCGGCAGCCGCACGAGGTCGGCCAGTTGTTGTTGAGCGGCAATGAGTTCAGCGTGGGCGGCAGCGAGGTCGGCCCTGGCGGCGGCGATGGCGACGTCGAGAACGGCTTGATCATGTGGGTCACTGCCCGGCGCCACCATCTGCAACTGATCGACTGCTTCGCTGGTAAAGCGGATGCCGGCATACCCGGCTGAGACTTTCCAGTAGGCCTGGGTGATCCAGAGCCGACGACTGCGATCTCCCGAGCGTTGAAGCGCCTCGAGCAAGGGCAGCGGTCGGGCATAGAGGAGCGTCCGGTCGATGCCGTCAGCCGCGCCGCCTGCCTGCTGGGGCTCGAGTGGTTCGAGAATTCGTTCCAGGAGTTCCGTGGCAACGGTTTTGCCTGGGGTGTCGGGCTGCTCGGCTGGGGGGGCAGTCGCCGGCTGCGTAGCGAAACCGGTCGCTGGCACGCTGGTGGTGATTGGTGGTGCTGGTG
>JBDQOY010000276.1:0-11920 GCA_040260935.1 Pirellulales bacterium | reverse complement strand
TCCGCCGCCGGCCCCACCCGGGACTCTGCGAGCCATCCCAGCATCGTACTTGGGCGGCGGTCTCCCAGGCAAACCGCCGGGCCAATCCCCCGTCACAGACAAAAAAATCGTTCTCACTTTCCAAATGTTTGACTCGGATGAATCAACACCCATAATAACGGAGTTCACCGAGCATTTCGCCATCCTGCAACGGCGTCCAGCCGTCCCCGCCGCAGGTGATCGGCAGCCTCTGGCAGCCACGGTCGCAGCCGGGTGAGCAAACGAGTTCGGAGGCTTCGGGATGGCCCGCTGCCTTGTCGAACCGGACGCGTATTTGTCAGCAAGGAGTGGTTAGGTCTGATGGCTAGAATTCGCAACGTTTTCGAGATCATTGAACTCTACGGGCATGACGAAAACTTTGTCCCGCATGTCAGCGAAGAGTTCACTCCCACGACTGCACCCGCCGGCTCCCGTCAGAAGATCGATATTCTGGCTGAGCGGATTCAGCGGGGCATGCCCCTGTGGCACCCGGAAGACACCACCGACACGGCCGATCTCATCGCCGCCGGAAACTCGGCCTGAGCCGAAGACGCTATTCCGTAGAACGGTTATCCGTATAGATGCAGTCAACGCCAGCCGGCGGTCGCATTCGCGCCGCCGGCTGGTTGCGTTGTGGGGCCAGCACTTTGCACACAAGCGCGAACCGCAAGGTGAGGGAATCCGCTCTGCCTGCGTGATACCGATGCCCATCCCCTCGGCTCGCGCCTCGGGCTTGAGTGGGCAACACCGCCAAGCATGGGTACCATCCCACAAAAGCCCGAACTGACTACCGCTTGCCGCGGAGAGCCTGCTCAATATCCCGCTTGGCAGTCTGAGACTTGAGTTTCTGTCGCTTGTCGTGAACCTTGCGGCCCCGACCGATACCCAACAGCACCTTCACCCGACCGTCCTTGAAGTAGGCCTTGAGGGGAACCAGCGTCAGGCTTTTTTCAAACGCCAAGCTGGCAAAGCGGGTGATCTCCCGCCGATGTAGCAACAACTTCCGCGGACGCTTCGGCTGGTGATTGAGTTGATTGGCTTTCTCGTACTCCGGGATGTCGCAGCCAATCAGCCAGACCTCATTGCCCTTCATCCGCCCATAGGCCTCATCCAGAGACATCTTCCCCGCCCGCAGGCTCTTGACCTCACTGCCGACTAGGGCAATGCCACACTCGAGGGTGTCGAGAATCTCGTAGTTGTGGCGGGCCTTCCGGTTTTCGGCCACCACTCGCTCAGCCGGCTTGGCCTTGTCGGCAGCCTTCTCCGCCCCCTTTTTCTTCGGAGTCCCAGCACTGGTCGGTTTTGGTGAGGCCATGGGGCTTTCCACTCAAGCAAAAATCGTCTCGTAAGCCGCAGCGATATTCTGCGATCTTTTCTGGTGAAAGGTAGACTACGCGGTTGCTGCCCGGCCAGCGAGGGCAGACGGACTGCAGCACACAGAAGAGGGTGAACCATGAGTCATAGGTGGCTTCAGCAAGCCTCGAGAACGGCCTGGATCGTCGGCATCGCCGCTGGTGTCCTTCTTCCGGGCAGTGTCTCTCTGGCGGCACAAACTGCCGACTGGCCTGACTGGCGGGGCCCCAGCCAGAACCGCCACGCCGCCGACCGTCCGCTGGTGACCTCCTTTGATCCCGAGTCAGGCGAGAACATTCTCTGGAAGCATGAAGACGCAGGCGGCATCTCGACGCCGGTCATCATGGACGGCCGGCTTTACACGCTTGTGCGGCACCGCCCCGGCACCGCCGACGAAGCAGAGAAGGTGCTCTGTCTCGATGCCCGAACCGGCGAGACGCTGTGGGAGAACGTCTTCAATGTCTACCTCTCCGATGTGCCGGCCGAGCGGGTCGGCTGGTCGTGCGTCATTGCCGACCCGACCAGCAAGCAGGTCTTCGCCCACGGCGTCTGCGGCGTGTTCACCGCAATCGACGCTGTCACCGGCACCACGAACTGGCAACGCTCACTCCACGAAGAGTTCGGGTTCCTCTCGACCTACGGCGGTCGAACCAACCGGCCGATCGTCTTTGAAGATCTCGTCATCGCCAGTGCCGTCGTCACGGGCTGGGGCCAGACCGCCAAGCCGGCGCACCGCTTTCTTGGCATGGATGTTGCCACCGGTGAAGTCCGCTGGATGAACGGCACCCGTGAACTGCCCGCCGACACCACCTATTCCACCCCGATGCTCACCGCTCAGGACGGAACAGCCGCGATGATCTTCGGCTCCAGTGATGGCAATGTCTGGAACCTGCAGCCCCGCACGGGCCGCCCGGTCTGGAACTTTGGGCTCTCCCGCCGGGGCCTCAACGTCGCCCCGCTGGTGACGAACGACGGCATCTTCGTCGCCCAGGCCGAAGAGAATCTCGACAACACCTCCATGGGAACCGCGGCCAAACTGCAACTCTCCGGCAGCGGAGATGTCACCGCCGCCAATCTTATTTGGCAGCACCGCGGGGTGGTCGACGGCAAGGCGATGCCGGTTGTGCTCGGTGACCGGGTCTACTTTGTTGAAGACGGCGCCAAGGTTCATGCCTTCAACCGCAAGACGGGCCAGCCGGTTGGCCGCCCCACTCGGCTGCTGGGAACCATCGTCCGGGCCAGCCCACTCGTGGTCGGCAACCAGCTCTATGTCTGCTCGACAAGTGGCTGGCATGTGTTGGAACCGACCGAGAGCGGGCTGCGGTTCGTCCATCGGATGCGGCTTGAAGAAGAGGACGAGGTAACCGCCTCGCCGATCGCCTGGGATGGCCGGCTCTACCTGACCACCGGAGAGCGGCTCTACTGCCTCGGCAACGACAAAACCCTTGTCGGCAGCCCTAATTTGGCTCCACAGCCTCTGCTGTCAGACACCGTGGCAGCCGCCACCGCCGGACCCGCCGGTGCCCCAGCCTGGGTGCAGGTGGTGCCGGCCGAGTCACTCGTCGCCGCCGGAGAGACGGTCACCCTCCGGGTACGGCTCTATGACGCTGCTGGACGCGTGGTGAAGGAGACGCCCGCCAGTTTTTCAACCGATACTGGCAGCATCGATGAGGCTGGTCGTTACACCTCCCCGGCAGACACCCATGCGGGTGCAACCATCACGGCCCGGGTGGGTGAACTGACTGGAACCGCACGGGTGCGGTCGATGCCACCACTACCCTGGCACTTCGATTTTGACGACATCGCAATCGGGCCCGATCCACGCGGCGGCCTGCCCCGAGGCGAGCCCCCACTGCCCTGGATCGGCATGCGGTACCGCAACGTCGTGCGAACGGTCGATGGATCCAACTGCATGGTCAAGGTGACCACCATTCCCAAGGGGACGCGGAGCCAGGGCTGGATTGGCCCGACCGACCTTCACGACTACGCCATCGTGGCCGACCTCCGGGCAGAAGAAACCGGCGGCGGCACAGCGGCTTCAACAGGCGAGAGCGACGCTGACGCCTTCGCGAAAACGACCGCCAGTGCGGCGGCCTCGCTGGAAACGGCCCGCCTGCCCGACATGGGCCTGATTGCCCAGCGGTACACGCTTGATTTGATGGGTGCCAGCCAGCAACTCCAGGTCCGCAGTTGGCCCCCTCAAGTGGCAACCCACTTTTCGAAAACCGTTCCCTTCGCGTGGCAGGCAGGTGTCTGGTATCGCATGAAGTTTGAGGCCGGCACCCGCGGGGATGCCGCCGTACTGCGGGGCAAGGTCTGGCCTCGCAGTGAGCCTGAGCCGGCAGGCTGGACGGTGGAAGCCGTTCATGAACGGGGCAATCTGCAAGGCAGCCCCGGGTTTTTTGGCAACTCAAAGGTGTCTGAGATCTACGTCGACAATATTCTGGTGGAGGACCTGCCGTGAGGTATGCAACGTTCGTCTTCGCAATCCTGGCTGTCGGCCTCCTGACCAAGGGGCCGGCACCGGCCGCGGACTGGAACCAGTGGGGCGGCTCATCCCATCGAAACAACGTCCCGTCGGGTACCGGTATCCCCAGTGAGTGGGAGCCGGGCGACTTTGACTACGAAACCGGTGCCTGGCAGCCCGATTCCAGCAAGAACATCGCCTGGGTCGCGGCCCTCGGCAGCCAGAGTTACGGCAATCCGGTGGTTGCCGGTGGCAAGGTATTTGTCGGCACCAACAACGGCAACGGCTGGCTGGAACGCTACCCCGCCAAGGTCGATCTCGGCTGCCTGATTGCCTTTGACTGCACCACGGGGAGCTTCCTCTGGCAAGACTCCAGTGAAAAACTTCCAACCGGTCGCGTTCACGACTGGCCCCTGCAGGGCATCTGCTGTGCGCCGCTGGTGGAAGGCGACCGACTCTGGTACGTCTCCAGCCGGGGAGAGGTGAAGTGCCTCGATACCGAAGGCTTTCGTGACGGGGAAAACGACGGGCCTTTTACCGCTGAGGCCGTTGTCGCCGAGACCGAAGCAGATGTGGTCTGGGTACTCAACATGATGAAGAAACTCGGCGTCTCGCAGCACAACATGTGCTCCTGCAGCGTGACTGCCGCTGGGGACCTGCTGTTCGTCAACACCAGCAACGGTGTCGATGAGGGGCATATCAATCTACCGAACCCGAAAGCCCCCAGTTTTCTCTGCCTGAACAAAGAAGACGGCACCGTCCTCTGGAGCGATGCCTCGCCAGGTGCCAATGTGCTGCATGGGCAGTGGTCGAGCCCCGGCTACGCCGAGGTCGACGGAGTGCCGCAGGTCTTCTTCGGTGGCGGGGACGGCTGGCTCTATGCCTTTGACGCCCGAGGTGACGGTGCCGGCAATGCAAAACTGCTCTGGCAGTTCGACTGCAACCCCAAGGAATCGAAGTACACCCTTGGTGGCCGGGCAGATCGCAACCACATCATCGGCACTCCGGTCTTCCATGAAGGGCTGGTCTACATCGCCGTCGGCGAAGACCCCGAACATGGTGAGGGCGTTGGGCACCTCTGGTGCATTGACCCGACCAAGCGGGGCGACACCAGCCCGGAACTTGCGGTGAGCCTCAACGATCCTGACACGCCGCTCCCCCGCCGCCGCATGCAGGCTGTCATCAAGGAAGAGGGCGAGGTCGCCCGGCCGAACCCCAACTCAGCGGCGGTCTGGCACTACCCTGGCCACGACAGTGACGGGAACGGCAAGTTCTCCTTTGAAGAAACCATGCACCGGACCTGCGGGACCGTAGCGATCAAAGATGGCCTGCTGTTCATCGCTGACTTCAGCGGGCTGTTCCACTGCCTCGATGTCAAAACTGGCATGCCCCACTGGACCTACGACATGCTGGCGGCCAGCTGGGGCTCACCGCTCATTGTTGATGGCAAGGTCTATATCGGGGATGAAGATGGTGACATCTGCATCTTCAAACTCGCACCCGAAATGGAACTGATCAGCGAGATCAACATGGGCAACAGTGTCTACTCGACGCCGATCGTGGTCGATGACACCCTCTACATTGCCAACCGAAGTCACCTCTTCGCCATCCGCGAAGGTGCGACGCCGGCGGCGCAGTGAAAACCACTACACGCCATTGTCGTCCACGCCGCACTGTCGCCATCAGAGTGTTCCCATGCCTGTCCTTCGTGCCGTCCTCATTGCCTGCATCCTTGCCGCGGCCTTCCAGCCCGGAACGGTCGAGGCAGCGCCGGCCGGAGCTTCAGATGCTGCGGAACGCACCGTCCTGCAGCACCTCAGGCAGGCCCGCCGGATCGTCGTGCTCGGTGATTCGATCACCTACGGCGGAGACTGGGTGGCAACACTCGCCTGCTGGATGGAATCTGCCGGGATTGAAGGCACCGTCATCAACATGGGGCTCTCGAGTGAAACAGTCTCGGGCCTGTCTGAAGCGGGACACGCCGGAGGACGGTTTCCCCGACCGGACCTCCATGAGCGTCTCGACCGGGTGCTGCGGGTGAGCCGTCCCGACGTGGTGCTGGCCTGCTACGGCATGAACTGTGGTATCTATCAACCCTTCGATGCCGAACGGTTTCGTCGATTCCAGGCAGGTATCGACCGGCTGCACGAGGCGGTCACGGCAACGGGTGCGACCATTGTCCACCTGACGCCTCCCATCTACGACCAGCGTCCCGACAAGGCTGGCCCTGCCGGGAGCACCGACTACGATGCTGTTTTGTCGCAATATTCAGCCTGGCTTCTTTCCAAGCGGACCGCTGGCTGGCTGGTGATTGATGTGCACGGCTCAATGAGGGCCGCCTATGACCAGGCGCGAGCGAGCGAACCCGCCGCCATCTTTTGCCCCGACACCGTGCATCCGAACTCCGCCGGGCACTGGGCAATCGCCCGAGCAGTGCTCGACGGGCTCGGCGTGCCAACTGACTGGACTAAAGAAAAGTCCGATCCGCTGCGACCACTCGTGACGGAACGGCTGAACTTGCTCCGCGATGCCTATCTCTCTGCAGCCGGGCACCTGCGGCCGGGCATCCGGCAGGGGCTGCCCTTGGATGAGGCTCTTCCTGCAGCCAATCGGCTAACCGACCGCATTCGCCGAGAACGCCAGCAGACTGCGGACTGAGCCCCGCCCCTCAGCGACTAGCTAGGACGGCAGCATCGGCCGGGGCCGTCGCTGTTGATGCAACTGCCGGGACTGACTCCTTCGCCCGCCAGCCAACCGCCAGCCAGCCATCCCGGCGGGCCTCCAATTGCTCCATGGGCAACGGACCGGCAACAGCCAGATCACCCGGCAAATCCAGTGGTTCGATCTCGACAACCTCTTTGAAGACCCGCCCAAATCGTTTCTGGAGAATCCTTCGCAGCGACGTCTCCGAAACACTCAGTTTGGTAGCCCCGCCCGGCTCAAAGCCAGGTGGATAAATCTGCACCTCACCGTCCCGCAACAGACGATGCGTCCCGTTCGCTGCCTCAATTCGATAGGTCACCCAAATATCCATGGCCGGAAATGAGCGATCACCAGAGGTGTAGCGGCTGCCCCGAATGGTCAGCCGAAAACGGCCATCCGCAGCGTTGAGTTCCACCGGCTTCCGCTTGGCAAACGTGATCGACCAGGGCGGCTGATCGGGGTCACTAGCAAGAGACTCTGGCAGGGTGCCATCTCGTTCCTTGAATTGCTCTTCGATGAACTCCTGCGTGATGGTGCGACCAGCCAGGGTGATCTCACCGGCATTATTGACCAGCGACTCGTGGACACGCACCGCCATGACGGCATTGGCAGCGGCAGCAGGAGGCTCGCTAAAGGCAGCAATCTGATCGGCCAGGGCCTTGCGGCCAACCACTGCCAGCTGATTGGCCGTGGTGCTCATCCGCAGCAACTCGGGATACCAGCCCCGTTCCTTGAGAGGCTGACGAAACTTGAGTTGGTAATCTCGCGCAGCTTTGGCAATGGCGGCAGCCGTTTCCTGCTCAAACTCGTTGCGGACTTTGTCTCGAGCCCGCCGCTCACTGATCGCCTCAGCCCGTGGACGGATCTTGGCAACCTTTTTCACAACCATGTTCCGAATCATGTTCTTGGCAAACTTGCTCCGAATGCCAATGCCGGTGGTACGGGTCGTTGTCGACGCAGTGGCTGCTGTCGCGTCAGCCCAGATCCGCTCGTCATTGACGTAGATCCGCTTCTGGGCAGACAGCTCGGTCAGGCCTTCTGTGCAGACGGTCACCGGACCTTTGGAACTGCGGGTGTTGGCCCGATTGGTCGCGGTGAAGTTCAGTTCGGCCACTGCCCGGTCGGTGGAAGGCAGAAAGTTGAGCAGCACCATCCCACTGGTTCGGCCCGTCCCCCGGACCGGCGTTCCAAGCACGACATCATTGACCGCTGCCACCCGATCGACCTCTCGGTCGACTGCCGCCGCGAGCACTTCCCTGTTGACCTGCAGGTAGAGGTTCGGCTGATCGAGGGCCCCGCGGATGCGAGAAACCATCCCGGAAGCCTGACGCGATTCAGTCAGACGTGCCAACAGGGGCCCCACCCCCTCAAGCGATGCTGGAGTTTTTTCCTGCACGGCCTGCGTGACGAGTTTGGAGAGTTTGTCGATCCGCTGGCGATAGGTCTCAGCCGCCTTGTCATTGGTTGCGGCAACAGTCACCTCAATCGCAGCTGCCAGGGCCCGCCGCACCCTGACGAACTGATGCATCTCAAGACCATTCTCGGACGCATTGAACTGACGATAGAGTTGCAGCAGGTCTCCCACGTCGAGTGCCTTCCCCGAAGCCGCCTGTTGAGTCAGCAGGGGCCAGTCGAGATACTCCCGCCAGTCAGCCCCACTCGGACTTCGCGCAAGCAATCGATCGAGTGGCCCGATCGCCTGCCGGAGGCCGTCGACCGCCTCGGCGAGGTTCCTGCCTTTGTGGCGCCGGGTGATGACGCCCTCGCCGAGCGGCTGCTCGCCAAGGTCAGCGAGATCGACTGCCAGACAGACGGTTGGCCCCGTGAGCAGCAGGAGGATGGCTGTTGCAAGCGAGATGAAAAGGCGAAGCATAAAGGCCCCCTGAGCCGGAGTGGGTGAAAACCGCCACGGCCAGCCGTAACGATCAGGCAGAGTCTAATGATTTTTCGGGTGATCTCTCTACAGCAACTCTCGGAGGGAAAGAATCGAGAATCTGGTCGCGGCCGGCCCGTCAGCCTGCTGAGGAGGCCTGATTCACTCCCATCTTCCGACCCCGGCCGCTTTTTCCCTCAGGTGCCGAGCGGGAATGGGGGCAATTGCTCCCGGCTGGCTGAGGGCCTTCAATGTTTGGCCACAGGGCATCCCAGCAGCGTGGCCTTGGCTGCGGTGGCCGGCGGTCATCCCTACCACGGACGAACGGGAGATATGCACAATGACGCGGCGCTGGATCGTGGGCATGACGCTGATCGGGCTGAGCCAGGCTCTGACCTGCGGTCTCTGCGAGGCTGTCGTACCGACCGAACCCCTCGAGCCGCCGGCCTCCAAACGGGACATTCTCGAGGTGACTGACTACACCGCCGGGCTCGAGGCTGCCCGGCAGCGATCTGCCCTGCTGCTGGTTTCGGTGGAACCTGAGCCCGTGGCCACCGCCACTGATCTGGTCGCTCGCTCGCTGCGGGAGACTGCCATCCGGTCCTGCTTCGAAAAGGCGGATACGCCCTGGGTCTTCTGCGCACTTGGCCTGGATGAGGGAGGCCACGACCTGCTGGCATCGCCAGCGCTACGAGAACTCCGCGGGGGCCCCGGTGTGTTCGTGGTTGATCAAGCGCATCCCGCCTGGCTGGGCCGGATTGTTTCTGTGCTACCCCGCACTGCTGGCCGCTACTACGAGTTTGATCCGGCCGACCTGGCGTTGCTGGCTGATCTTCCGCCGGGGCCCCTGACGCAACGCTCGCTGATTTTTGCCGTTCGGCGACATCCCGACAGCCCCCAGAGCACCTCGGGGGCCTGCGACCAGATGCTCTGTGACGCTGCGGCAGCCCACTCAACCCATCAGGCCACGCTGAAGCAACAGGGTCACCACGGCTGGCAGGCACGCTCGCAGCAGTTGGCTGCCGGTCGGGGGGCGGCCTCGGAAGTCTGTGCCGAAAGTTGGCCCGACCAGGACCTGCTCGATTCGTGCGTGGACTGTGTCGCCTGCTGGCGACAATCGGCCGGCCACTGGGCAGCCGTCAGCCAGCCCCAGAACGCCTTCGGCTATGACATCCGTCGGGGTACCAACGGCATCTGGTATGCCACCGGCATTTTCATCCGCTGACCACTGCAACCGGCAGGATGAAGATTTTGCCATCCCCCATGCGGCCCGTGCAGGCAATCTCGGTGAGTTGCTCGACCACCTGGTCGAGGCTTGCTTCAGCGACCCAGCACTGAATCTCAACCTTCGGCAGGAACGCGAGCGAGCGGTCCTGCTCGGTGGTGGCATCAAGGTAACTCTTCTGCCGGCCGTAGCCTTTAACCTCACTTACCACCAGCGCTTCAATCGGCGACTGGGCCAATGCCTCCAGAACTCGCTCGGCGAGAAATGGTTTGACGATGGCAATGACCTGCTGCATGACCTCAAGCCTCCGGGGCCGTCAGCCTACATCAACATCGGGGAGCAGAACCCCGCAGGCGTGAAACCTCGGCACGATGCCGGGACTGCGGACGAGGGAACCCTTGGCGTTCCCGATGGACGCCCAAGCCTGCGGTGGCCACGGCAAGCCCCCGCAGGCGTGAAACTAGCTAAAAAAGTTCTCACCAAACAGATTCGTCGGCGGACAGGTCGTCACGGTGATGTCACCATTGACACGGGTCTTGCAGGCCAGCCGCATTGTCTCTTCATTGCCGATGTAGGCCATTGAGACACCGAGCCGAGCCTTTTCCAGCACACCCTTGGCATTGGTGTTTTCCATGCCTTTGGTGATCAGCACCCGGCAACTTCCACAGGTGCCCATGCCATGGCAGTTGGCAACCTTGTGGATTCCCGGATAGAGGGCGACCCCGGCAGCGAGGGCCTCTTTCCGCAGGTTGGCTCCCTCGGGAACTTGAATTTCTTTCTTTTCCGTCGCGAAGGTGATCGTCGGCATAGGATTCTCTCGATGGGCGGGCAGTGATTTCCCGATACTGTAGCCATCCGGGGCGGTGGGTTCCACCGTAGCCCGGATGTTCCCGGAGGAAACAGCGAATGGCTGAATTGTCGAAATACCAGCGGAAGGTCATCAAAAACTACTACGAAAACCTCGATACGGCGCTGGTCCAGCGGCTGGGCGAGCAGGTCACCGACCTCTACCTGGCCGAAGGGAAAAAGCGGACAAAACTCTGGGAATCGATCGCCAAGTCGCTCGAAAAACTCGAGGTGCCAAAAGCACGTATTGAACGGGTGGTGGCCTCTGACGACGCCCGCCAACTGGCCAACCTGCTGCAGGAACTCTGGGGCTAGTTTCACGCGAGCCGTGCCATCCAGGGCCACGGCTCGCTGAGGGGCGGAAACCCAAAACGCCACAGGGTTTCTGGGTTCCGCAGGCCCGGCATCCGGCCGGGCGGACTGACTGTACGCGAGCCGTGCCATCCAGGGCCACGGCTCGCTGAGGGCGGGCCACAGCCGCACCGGCTCTCTCATGCCTCCACCGCCATGCCTCCACCGCAGAGGGCATCTTCATGGAGCGCCACCGCTGCCGGTTGCAGGGATCGCCGCTGCCGTTCATCCTGTGGCTTCGCTTCCCGTGTCTGTTTGAGGAATTTCCCATGGCTCCTGACGATTCCGCCGCGTCCGCCCCCGTCACGCTCGAGAACCTCCGCTGGAAAAAATTCCCCGTGCTCGATGACGGCTTTGTCACGCTCGTCGACGTGATGGGAACCGACGCCTCCGTCGTCCAGGCCGCCCGGGTGAGTTACGGCGAAGGCACCCGGAAGGTCAGCGATGACCGGCAATTGATCCGCTACCTCCTGCGGCATGCCCACACCACGCCCTTCGAAATGGCTGAGGTGAAGTTCCTCGTACGGGTGCCAATGGACTGCTGGCGACAGTGGGTCCGACACCGGACAGCCAACATCAATGAATACTCCACCCGCTACTCCCTGGCGATCGACTCGATGCAGGCCACCGGTGACGACGGCTGGCGGAGTCAGGCCAGCACCAACCGCCAAGGCTCCGCTGGCTTTCTCACGGCGACAGACGGCCACCCGCTGACCCAGTCCGAGCAGGAACTCCAAAGCCTCGCCCGCCGGGTCTATGAAGAACGGCTCGCTTCCGGCATCGCCCGCGAACAAGCCCGCAAGGATCTGCCGCTGTCGACCTACACCGAGGCCTACTGGAAGGTTGACCTGCACAACCTGCTGCACTTTCTTGCCTTGCGGATGGACAGCCATGCCCAACTCGAGATCCGCCGCTACGCCGAAACCATCGGCCAGGAAATCATCGCCAAGCTGTTCCCGCTCTGCTGGGAAGCCTTCCTTGACTATCGCTTCCACGCCCTGCGGTTGACGCGGCTTGATCAGGGCGTCGTTCAGCGGCTGGCCAGCACCGGCAGCCTGCCGGCAGATCAGCAGGAATTCTTGGC
>JBDQOY010000275.1:0-3308 GCA_040260935.1 Pirellulales bacterium | reverse complement strand
CGTCCCCTGCCCTGGCCACAACTCCACGAGCCTGATGGCCTGGATGGCCGGCTTGCTGAGGACTTGGGCGTGCTGACCCTGCCGACCATGCTGCTGCTGGATAAGGCTGGCGTGGTGGTCGACCGCAACCTGATGGTGACTGACCTTGAGACGCGTCTTGAAGAGCAGATTGGCCGCTAGCAGAGTCAGGGGCCTGCCTGTGGGAGATTCGGGGCGTCGGCGGCCCTTGGGGTTGGACGACGGCAGTGTTCTGCTCTGGCGACGGCCTGATGGCGATGGTAGCGTCTGGAAATCTCCAGATCGTTTCCGAGTCAGGATGCCTGCCCGATGGTTGCGTTCGCACTGCTTGCTGTTGCCGCCAATCCCGTGTTTTGCCTCGTCGGGTTTTTCCAACTGGTCGGCCTGTTGGTTGCTGGCGCGGCCCGGTTCACCGAGGGGACGCCCTATGAGCGTGCTGGACAGTGGGCTTGTCTCGTGGCGTTGGGCATTGTCGGCACGATGTGCGGGGCAACCCTGCAACTCGGACCGGGGATTGCGACGACCAGCGCGGTCACCCTGACCCTGATGACAATGATCGTGATTGTTGAAACGCCCCGGCGGGGCGCGACGAGCTGATTCTCCGCGAAACCGGTTGTGGAGAAGCCCCTGACAGCAGCGGGGTTTCGCAGGCTACCCAGATTGCCGGGAAGGCAAGCCGGTATTCGGGAATACCGTTTTCTTCGCGCGAAGCGGAAAAAAACTCCTCTTCGGCACCACCGGCTGCCGAAATCTCTCCCTAAGGAAGTGTCGCCGAGTGGCGGCCTGGGCAGAGCGAGAGCGGAAAACTGATTTCCGCCGTCATGATGCCCCGGTTCAACGTTCGGCATCGAATCAAGGAGGGTTTTCATGTCGATGACCAACATAGCCTGCAGACTTGCCGTTTTCGTGGCCGTTGGCCTCGGGGCGATCGCTCAGGCAGAGGATCTTGCCAAAACCGTGGCCGTGCGGCTGCGGGATTCCGGAACACTCGATGGCTATCGGGTAAAAGTGCGAGCAAAACAGGGCACCGTCTGGCTTGAGGGCGAGGTGTCGGATGCAAAGAATATTGCCGCGGCTGTCGGCCTAGCCGAGTCGACGGAAGGCGTCGAGCGGGTCGTGAATCGGCTTGCGGTTGCCACGGCCACCTCCGGCCGGACGTCGAATCTGGCGTTGCCGCGGCTTGCGTGGGAATCCGCCGGCATTGCCCCACCGGTGCCGCAGCGGCCGGAACGGGCTGGGCGTTCTCCTGAGCAGGAGGCTCTCGCCCAGCAGGCTGGCTGGTCTGAATCGCCGACCCAGTCCGAGACGGGCGGCGAGCAGGTTCGACTGACTCGTGGATTGCTCCAGCAGGGACAGGCTCCACTCCGGGTGGCTGGTGTGCCGCGACCGATGCGGCCGGCCTCGATGCCGGTGCAGCCGGTTGGGATGCGGGCCATGTCGCAGCAAGAGATGGTCGACGGCGAACGGGTTGTCCCGGGCTCCATGCGTGTCTATGAGGGGACTGCTGGCGGCATGCCGATGGAGGCCGGACCTGCCGGTGGGATGCCGGGTATGTCCATGGGTACGCCCCGCCCGATGGGGGCAGCAGGTGTTGGAATTGCCCCGGTTCCCATGCGGGGTGATGGGCCGAACATGCCCAACTACGCCTGGCCGAGCTACGCATCTTACCCCAACTATGCGGCTCTTCAGTATCCGACCCAGTATTCGCCAACCGCCTTCCCGTACATCGGGCCGTTCTATCCATACCCGCAGGTGCCACTTGGCTGGCGGCGTGTGTCACTGGAGTGGGATGACGGCTGGTGGTACGTCGACTTCGATGAGCGGCACGTTCACAGTCACCACCGTTGATCATGCTTGATCATGCTTGATCATGGCGGTCCGCTGTGACAACGGCAGGCCGAGAGGAAATGCGAGCGAACTGCACCCGATTCGAGTGCACTTCCACGAGCCCGCCCGGGAGCAGTCCCGGGCGGGCTTTTTCGTCGCCCCGGAAAAAAAGGGCTGACCGGAAAACTGTCCGCAAGTTGCCCTGCCGTTAGGGTCGATAGAACTCGCAGGAACGGTTGTTCCCGCACCACGCACGAGGATGATCTCATGACGACACCACTTCGACTTTTTGTCACCCTGCTGGCGGCCACGGTTGCTGCCTCCCAGACAGGCTGTTTCTGGCTGACGGCTCAGGGCCCAAGCCTCGGCCCCCTCGCCATTCCGGTGCCGGTACCGGTTGGCATTCAGAAGGCCAAGGAAGACCAGTTTTGGAACTACGAACGATATGAACGGTCACCCGTGCTGGGGCCGATTCCACCGGGCGGGCCCTGTGAAGCCCTGGATGAGCCGAGCGACGATGAGGTGATGAGGGCTCTGGAAAAGGCCCGGCCGGTCCAGGGGAATTGGCCGTTCCTCTTTGAGATGCAGCGGAACAATGTCCGCATCACCAAGCACAAGATTTCCGATTATGTCGATCCTCCGCGGCACTATCCGCTGGTTGGTCCTGCTCAGCTCCATCATGCCCACTTCAAGTGCACGGTCTATTTTGAGGAGGTGAAGCGGGTTGGCTGGCCAGTTCCCCACACCCTGGTCGATGAGGATTGTCAGGAAGTCGTCTACATCGATCACGACCACCTGCACATGGTTGGTGATGTTGATACTGGTGCGGACGCTAACTTTTAGTGACCTGTGCGCAAGGGAGATGCTCCATGGCCCGATCGTCCAGCCAGTGGCTGTGTCGGGAGGCGACCAGGCGGCAGTCCTTGCCATCTGAGAAACTCGTGCGTGCCCCCGTCGCGACCGTCGCGGCGGGGGCTTTTTTGCGGAGAGGCAACGCGAGCTATCCTGGACGCCGGCTCTGGTTGCTGCCGCTGACCCTTCTAGTGGTCTGCCTCTGCCTGCCGGTGCGAGCGCAGGGAGTACGAGCCTGGGCGGGCAGTGAGTCGTCAGCAGTCGGAGAGCAGGCGCAGGCGGAGGCAACGCGACCGTTGCGGTTAGCGGCAGCCTCGCCGGTTGCAGCCGCGCCGCCCGAGGCAGATTCTTCCGCGCCGACCACGGCTCGCGTTGGTGGCTCGGGAAGCCTCGTGGAACTGCTTGCCGGCGGCGGTGTGTTGATGGTTCCCCTGTTGCTCTGCTCGTTCGCGGTGGTGGTGTTTGGCATTGAGCGGGCGGTCAGTCTGCGATCGAGTCAGGTGGTGCCGACTGTCTTCGTGGAGCGGTTTATCGAGCGGTTGCAAGGCGGCCGGCTCGATCGGGCTGCTGCCGCTGCTGCCTGTGCGGAACATCCCAGTCCTATTGCGCGG